>JAQTSL010000096.1 GCA_028711355.1 Rhodoferax sp. | reverse complement strand
CGGTGTCGGTCATGGCGAACAATCAAACTTCAAAGTAAAGCGGGCGATTGTCTGCCAAACCGGCACGTCACTGGCATACTTGAACGCATGAAGCAGTTTCAGTCCCAGTTCCAATCCCAAAAGCCAACCGTCAGCACCGGGCTGACGGTTGCGCCGTCACTGGCGCAGCGCGTAGCCGAGGTGCGGGCAGGCGACGGACACTTTGACGAATTGCGGGGCATGGCATTCACGGCTGATCTTGATCTGCCCCAAAACACGCCTGTTTTAGCAACACCGTTGCAAGACTTGACAAGCGAGTGGGCCGATTTTTTTGCTCCCTTGCAAAATGAATCGATCGACGATCTGGCACAGCGAAGCGCCCAGTTGGCGCGCCAGGTACGCGACAACGGAATCACCTACAACGTCTATGCCGACCAGGACGGCCCGCAGCGTCCGTGGTCGATGGACCTGTTTCCGCTGATTCTGAGCAGCGCCGACTGGCAGCACATTGAAGCTGGGGTGCTGCAACGTGCCCGCTTGCTGGAACGCATCATGGCCGACATTTATGGCCCGCAAACGCTACTGGCCCGAGGCTTGCTGCCGCCGGCGCTGGTGCAGGGCCATCCCGGCTATCTGCGCGCCATGCATGGTGTGCAGCCAGTCGGTGGGCGTTACCTGCACATTGCCGCATTTGACCTGGCGCGCGGCCCCGACGCTAACTGGTGGCTGGTCGGGCAACGCACGCAGGCACCGTCAGGGCTGGGCTATCTGCTGGAAAACCGCTTGGCCATCTCGGCGCAGTTTGAAACCGCCTTCGACCACATGAACGTGCAACGCCTGGCCAGCACCTACCGGGCGCTGATGGACAGTCTGCGCTCGATCAGCCCGCTGGGACCAGACGCGCACCTGGCGCTGTTGACGCCCGGGCCGTACAACGAAACCTACTTTGAACACGCCTATCTGGCGCGCTACCTGGGCCTGACCTTGGTCGAGGGTAGCGATTTGCTGGTGCGCGACGAGCACCTGTACCTGAAAACGCTCAAGGGTCTGGTGCCGGTGCATGGTCTGCTCAAGCGGGTCGATGACCCCTACATGGACCCGCTGGAACTACGCGCCGACTCGACGCTGGGTGTGCCGGGCTTGCTACAGGCGATCCGGGCGGGTCATGTGCTGGTGGCCAATACGCCCGGATCAGCTTTTCTGGAGTCGCCCGCGCTGCTCGGATTTTTGCCAGCGCTGTCCAATTACCTGTTCGAACAAGAACTAAGCCTGCCCGCACTACCCACCTGGTGGTGCGGTGAGCGCAGTGCCATGCTGGAAGCGTTGGCCAAATTGGCAGACTGCGCCATCAAACCCACTTACCCTGATTCTGAACAGCATCGCAGCTTTGATGCGGTGCTGGGAGCGCGCCAGGACTCGCACACACTGGACCAATGGGCTGGCCGCATCGTGCGCAATCCGCAGGAATACACGGTGCAAGCCTATATGCCGTATTCACAGTTACCGGTGTGGCAACCCGCTCAAGGTGGTCCGGCCAGCGCTGGCACGCTGCAGGCACGCTCGGTCGTGTTACGGGTGTTTGCGGTATCGGATGGTGCCCAGGGCTGGCGTGTGTTGCCCGGCGGCCTGGCACGCGTGGCCAGTGGGCTGGAGGACGTCACCTCGATGCAGCGCGGCGGCAGCAGTGTCGATGTCTGGGCCAAAACCCAGGCCGATGTCGATCACACCACTTTGCTGCAACCACACCTGACCCCCGAGAGCCTGCTGCAACGCCAACGCATGGTGACCAGCCGGGCGGCCGAAAACCTGTTCTGGTTAGGCCGCTACACCGAACGCACCGAAAACACCCTGCGCCTGGCGCGTCTGACGCTGGATTATCTGCACGGTCAAGAACGGGGATACGTGCCGCTGCGAAGCTGGCTGGGCCAACTTGCCGTGCAGAACACGTTGGTGTTGCCCAGCGTGCCAACCCCGATCCAGGCGCCCCGGGTGTTTGAGCGGGCCTTGATCGACAGCCTGACCAGTGCACGCCATGCCACCAGCGTAGGCTACTGTCTGCGCGCGCTCAAGCTGGCGGCCGCGAGCGTGCGTGAGCGGCTGTCGCAGGAACACTGGCGCATCATCACGCGCACCGAAGAATCTTTGTTTGCCCGCTTTGACGACTGCCGCCAGCGTGGTGACTGCACCACCCAAAACGCCTTGCAAATCCTCAAAGACACCAGCGACCAGATGGCCGCCATCACCGGTGCGCAAACCGACCGCATGACGCGCGACGACGGCTGGCGCCTGCTCAGCATCGGACGGCATATCGAGCGACTGACGTTTTTGTCGAACGCTTTGAGCCGGGCGCTCGATTGCCAGAGCCTTGAGACTGACGACGGCTTTGACGCCATGATCGAGTTGTTTGACAACGCCATCACTTTTCATGCCCAGTTTCAGCAAAGCCGCGATATGGCCGCGCTGATTGAACTGCTGGTGCTGGACCGCGACAACCCGCGTTCAATCTACTGGGTGGCCAAAACACTGCGCGGTCGGCTGGCCAAACTGGCTGGCAGCGAGCCCAATCAGCTCAGCGAGCTGTCGCTACAGGTGCCCAACCCGGACAACTGGAATCTGGCGCAACTGTGCGAGCGCGCCTACGACCTGATCAATCCGCTGCCCATGCGCAGCGAAATAGCCACGGCCCAGTTGCCAAGCTACCAGTTGCTGCAAAACGTGTTGCAAGAATGCTCGGCCGCCGCCCACACCGTGTCTGAAACCATCAGCGCCACTTATTTCACCCATGCGGGCATGACCAACCTGAGCGTGCGCGCATCATGAAACTGGCGGTAACGCACGAAACCATTTACCACTACCAACCGGTGGTGGAAACCGCGCAGCATATGGTTTACTTGACCCCCCGGCAGGACGACACGCAACAACTGCTGATGCACCGTATCGAGATCAGCCCGGCCCCGTCGCAACGCAGTTGCAGCGTGGACGTCTTTGGCAACACAAGAGAGTTTTTTTCGCTACAGGTGCCGCACCGTGAATTGCGCGTCGTCGGCTTGAGCCAAGTGCTGACCCAGGCCAGCACACTGCCAGAAAATCCGGTTACCTGGGAAGCCGCGCGCGAACATTTCCGCTACCAGGCTGGTGCTGACTTTGACGCCGCCTGCGAATTCACTTTTGCCTCACCGATGGCGCCGATCCACCCTGACTTTGCCAGTTACGCCCGCGCCAGCTTCACGCCCGACACCCGTTTGCTGTTGTGCGCGCTGGACCTGATGCACCGTATCCATCACGACTTTGCCTATGAAAGTGCCAGCACCGAGGTCAATACCCCGGCGCGACAAGCATTGCAGCAGCGCAAGGGCGTGTGCCAGGATTTTGCGCATATTTTTGTCGCCAGCCTGCGCTGCCTGGGGCTGGCCGCGCGTTACGTCAGCGGCTATTTGCTGACACAACCGGCACCTGGCACGCTCAAGCTGCGCGGCAGCGACGCATCACACGCCTGGGGCTCGGTCTATCTGCCAGCGCTAGCGGGCACTGCAACGCAGCCCGCCGCCAGCGCTTGCTGGGTTGATATGGACCCGACCAACGACCGCGCTGGCTGGCCGTCGCCCGGCGCGGACTACGTCACGCTGGCGCTCGGCCGCGACTTTTCAGACGTCTCGCCGATGCGTGGGGTGATTCATGGTGGCGCCAGCCATACGCTGTCGGTCGGGGTCACAGTCGAGCCAGTTTGATGCGAACCGACCGCTTTGAGGTAGATCGCCACACCTTTTGAACACAATGACCGTATGCACCTTTTGACATGAAAATCCACCAGCTCTCAATCAACTACCATCCCGAACAAGATCGGGTTCTGGTGCAGATCAGCACCCAGGCGCAGGAAATGCTGCGGGTCTGGTTCACGCGCCGTATGCTGCTGCAATTCTTGCCGCAACTCACCCAGCAGGTCAGCCAGGCAGAGGTCAGCAAAGCCCAGCTCGGCAGCGCAGACGACAGCACCAAACAGATGCTGATGGCGTTCAAAAAACAGGCGTCGCTGGCGCAAGGCGACTTCAAGACCCCGTTTCAGGCACAAGCCAAGTCGTTCCCGCTGGGGCCTGAGCCGCTGCTGGCGACCACCCTTCAAATGGTTCCCATGGCTGATGGCAACTTGCAAATTGGCTTTCATGAAAAATTGGGGGCCACGCCCCGAAACTTTCAAATCAACCTTGACACCGCCCTGTTGCACAACATGATCCATCTGCTGGAGGCCGCGCTACAGACGTCTGGCTGGAGCCTTGCACCGGCCCCGACCAACGCCCCAACGCCAGACCAGGCGGCCGACCTGCTGGCGCCAGGCCCGCCCCGCAAATACCTCAATTAGGGCTGCAGAAGTTGCAAATGTCGCGTTTTGAGAGTGCCGTTTCCACACAATCTAAGCGACGATAGTGCCAAGCTGGAAGCCGTTAACCAGCACGATAGGGCCAAATTTAACAACCAATTACTATTAAATAAAGAGCTACTTTTGCTTGTCAATAGCGCGCTACAAGGCTATTTGATACATACCCGGTAGGTCAAGGCAAAGCTTGGCACGGGCACCGAGCTGGCGGCCACGAAGCTGCCTTTGGGGTTGCTGCGCAAGCCGGTCACCAACGGATCGCAGCCGTCGCTGCCGGGCACCGGCAGATAGCTCCAGGTAACCCCGTTGTCGGCCGAAAAATCGACATCGTCGGTATTGCTGGCCAGCGAAGTGAAGGTGTAGCTCAGGCCACTACTGGGGCTGCCTTGGGTGAACAGCAGTGGGCCCGAGCCGATAGCGCCCAGGTCAGCCACATACAACGCCACCTGCGCTGGTAGCAGGTCGGTGACGACGGTACTGGCATCGTCAGCAGCACCCGCACCCGCATTGCTCACCGTCACGCTGTAAGCCATCAGCGCGCCGGGGATGGCTTTGGGCTGACTACTGGCATTGAACCGATCAGAATGCGCGACCACCGACTTCTGCACATTCAACGCGGGCATGGCCGAACAGCCCCCACATTGGCCGTCAGCGCCGTGCTGGCAAGACTAAGTTGATTGCGCCAACCGGTCTGCGCGTTCGCGCACCCTGTGTTCGGGGTGGCGTGAACTATCAGGTGTGCTGGGCGCGCAGTCAGTTTTATCCCGCCGCCAGTCGCCATCGGTATGCTGGCCTGGCAACGGCAACGCAACCACAAAGCAGCTTTTGGCTGGCAAATCCGGCCAGTGCAGTGGCTCAGCTACGCGCAGCAAGCTAGCCCCCCACTGCTCGGTCTGTGCCAGCGCTTGTGCATCACTGGCGCGCAGCAAAATGAAGCGTATGCTGCGTTGCTGGCGCACCAGTGTGATCTCGGCTTGCTGCCAGTGGCTGGGCAGGCAGGGGTGAAAAGTCAGGGTGTCGCCGCGCTGAGTCAGTCCAAACATGGCTTCGATGGCAGCGCGGTGCAGCCAGGCAGCCGCGCCGGTGTACCAGCTCCAGCCGCCGCGCCCCACATACGGCGGCTGGCTGTAAACGTCGGCCGCCATCACATAGGGTTCCAGCCCATAGACCGGGCCACGCGTTGGGTGGCTGGCGCGATGCGCCGGGCTGAGGTAAGTGAAATAGCGGTAAACCTTATCGCCGGCACTTTCAGCGGCCTGCTCACTTGGGCTGGCGCCATCCTCAGAATCTGCACCAGCGCTGTGCCTGGCCAGCTCCGCCTGCGCCATCAGCGCCCAAATGCCTGCGTGTGAATACTGGCCACCGTTTTCACGCACCCCGGGTGGGTAGGCCTGAATGTAGCCAGCACTCGGTGTGGCGTTGACCAAAGGAGGGTCTAGCAGTTTGATCAGACCAGCCTGTGCATCCACCAGATGCGCATCCGCCGCCGCCATGGCCAAGCGCTGCTTGTCTGGAGGCGCAACGTGCGACAGCACCGACCAGGCTTGGGCAATCAGGTCAATAGTGGCCTCTGGGTTAGTCGCAGACCCAAGCGCCTGGCCGTCGTCAAAGAAAGCCCGTTTGAACCAATTCCCGTCCCATGCGGTCTCCAGCAAGGCCTGCTTCCAGCCGACGGCTGCTTGCTCCCAGCGCAGGGCGCGCTGGTTGTCGCCGCGCTGGTGTGCCAACGGTGCAAAGTCGCCCACCAATTGGCACAAAAACCAGCCCAGCCAGACCGATTCGCCCCGGCCCTCGCGGCCGACCCGGTTCATGCCGTCGTTCCAGTCACCGGTGCCCATCAGCGGCAGGCCATGCACACCGACATTCAGGCTGCGGTCAATGGCTCGGGCAGCGTGTTCGTAAACCGATGCGCGCTGGCTGCTGATGCTGGGGGTAAAGTAGGCATCTTCGGCCTCGGCAGCCAGGGCTGGCCCCTCCAGAAACGCCACCTGCTCATTGAGTAGCGAGGCATCACCGGTGGTGCGCAGGTAATGCACACAGGCGTGTGCCAGCCACAGCAAATCATCCGAAAAATGGGTGCGCACACCATTGCCCAGTGGCGCGTGCCACCAGTGCTGCACATCACCCTGCACAAACTGATGCCCGGCACACAGCACAATTTGCGCGCGCAGCAGGTGCGGCGCGGCCCAGGCCAGCGCCATGGCGTCTTGCAACTGGTCGCGAAAACCGGTGGCTCCGCCGGCTTGGTAAAACCCAGCCTTGACCCACAGGCGGCAAGACAGCGTTTGGTATAGCAGCCAACGGTTGACCAGCGCATCAAACAGCGGGTCGGGCGTGCTCACGGTGGTGGCCCCCAGCAACTCGTTCCAATGCTCACGCACCTGCGCCAGCCGCGTCTGTGGTGTGGTTTGCGTGGCCAGTGTGGCCAGTTGCTGCGCGGCCTGCACGCTATGGGCGTAGCCGAGTAAAAAGGTGTGGCTGACCGATTGACCGGGGCTGATGACCAGCGGCACCGCCCAAGCGGCGCACGGGTCCAGTCCGTCACCGCAGCGTTGGCCTAATTGGTCAGCCAGCACCCGGTGCCCGCGGGCATCAAAGAATTCGCGGCGGTCGCAAGTCCAGTCTTCCAAGTCATTGTCGGTGCCCGTCATGGCAAAAAAGGCCGTACCGCCACCAAAACCAGCCGAGCTTTCGCGCTGGCTGGCCAGCAAGGCCGTCAGCTTTTGCGCCGCCGTGGGCAGCCGCTGCCGAAACACGGCGGTGCGCACCGTGGCGCGGTCGCTGCGGTTGGCACCCAGCAGCCACTCCACCAGGCCTACCAGACGTAATTTTTGGGTTCGGGTGCCCTGATTGACCAGCGTGACATGGATCTGCTTGACCGCGGTAACTGCATCGACACACCAAGTCAACGACACCGCCAAATCACCCCGGCGATGGCTGAGGGTGGTGTAGCCTTGACCGTGAACGATGTGAAACGCAATGCCCCGGTCCAGGCCCGCGCCCGGGGTGAGTCGCCAGACCTCATCGGTCTTGCGGTTTTGTAATAAAAACCACTCTGACGGCGGGTCGCCGACCGGGTCATTGGACCAGGCGGTGAGCTGATTCAGGCGGCTGTTGACGGCCCAGGTATAGCCGCCACCGGCTTCTGATATTTGGGCACCAAAACCTGGGTTGGCCAGCACGTTGATCCACGGGCGCAGGGGCCGCTGGGCGGCACTGACAGCAAAGCTGAATTCGCCCGCAGCAGCGTCAAACCTCCCTTGTGCGGGCACACCGGCCAGCCCGGCAACACCCATTGGCAGGGCCTGGGTATGGGTGTCTTGCCGCTGCGCAAGCGCTTGTTCGTGCAGGCGCTTGAGCTCTTGCACATGAAAGGCCAAGGGTCGCGCATCCGCATGCAGCAGCACCCTGGCCAGGCTATGCAGCGTACTGAGCTCGGCATTGCTGAGTTCGTCGATCTGCAGCAAATAAAACCCGGTACTGGCGGGCTCTGCACTGGTGCCGCCCTCGGCGTTGTGCCGGTCTCGCAGGGTAGCAATGTCGCGCTGTAGCGGCCGCAGATACGAGTTGGGCTCGGCATTGACCACCACCAGATCGCACGGCACGCTCGACCACGCCCACAAGTTCATCGCTTGGGACACCGCGCGCAGCAAGCCCAGCCCCTGCGGCACGCCTGCCAACACCAGCAGAATCGGCCGGTCGCCTGAAATTCCCAGGCGCCACAGCAGTTGACGGTTGCACACTTCGTTGGCAGCACTGGCTGGCCGAACGGCACGCGCCTGGACCCGGGTCAAGCTGTGCACCAGGGTGCTGGTAAGGGTCTGCATAACCGAAAAATTCTCACTACTGATGCGCAACGCCCGCAGCCGGATGCCGGTCAGGGTGGTTGACATCAGCGAGGCACGCGCCACGTTGCCCGCCTGGCGGTATTTGTCCACCACGGCGTGCAGGGTCTGGCGGCTCAGCGACGCTGCCGTGGCAAAGGTCAGGCGCGCTTTGGCACCGGGTGCAATGCGCAGGGTCACCGCCAGCACGCTGACCGGGTCCAGTCCGGTATCGAGCGCCACGCCCTGCTGATCTGGCGCATCTGGCGCTGGCATCAGGTCGGCCAACAGTTGGCTGGCGCTGCCGTTGCGCCCCCGCCAACGTTGGCGATCGGTGCAGAGCCGGATGCCGGTCAAAGGTGTGCTGACGTCGGTCAAAAAATGCGCCATGGCCAGCGCTGGCTCGCTCTGCAAACGGGACTTGCGCTCGAACCACAGTGCCTGTTGCGATGCTAGCCACTGGGCAGTGACAAACAGGTTGGCAAAGGCCGGGTGCGCCTCATCGGCGCGCGGGTCTGACAAGGTCACTTCAAAGTGTGAGGTCAGCTCAATATCCAGCGGCTGGTCACTCAAGTTGCGCAGCTCCACTCGTCTGAACTCAATGTCGTCCTCTGGGCTGACCCAGACCGTGATGTGCGCTTGCAGCTCAGACCAAAGTGCGTCAAAACACACGCGGTCGGCATGAAACACACTGGTGTACTGGGCGCTGTGGTCGGGGACCGGATGCTGGGTCAGGGAGTACGGCTGGGGTTGACCCGTCCGGGTCAGGTTAAAAAAGCTGCCGTAGGCATCGCTCAACGCGTCATCACGCCAACGGTTGATGCCAGTCTGGCCCCAGCGACTGTTGCCCGCCCCGTTGGCGCGCAACAAAACGCTGTAGCGACCATTGGACAAGATATGCGTCGGCTCAATCGCACCCAGACCGGGAATCACCTCGCGCAAGAACCCGGCCGCACGCCTGCGCTGGGCAGGTGCCTGATACGCCGTTGGCAACACCGGCAGCAGCGGTATTTCACGCGGCACACGTTCATGCAGCAGGGACGATACCGCCTGCAGATGCGGGTTGGCCATGCCCCAGCGCTTGACGCTACCGTCCAGCAGCACATTGGCCAGCGCCACAATGCTCATGCCCTGATGATGTGCCATGTAGGTTTCAACCGGCGTGTAGGCGTCGCTCCCCACGCGACCCGCAGTTGAGTAGTCCAGCGCCTCAATAAACCCGTAGCGTGCGCGCGCACCCAACGCTTGTAACGTCTGAAAGTTAGCGATCGCGGCCTGCGGTGAGAGCTGGGCCGCCAGGGCGGTGGCATAGGGTGCCAGCACCAGCTCGTCGGCCGGCGTGCGCCGCAGTGCCAGCCGGGGTACACCGTGCGGTGCGTATTGGTAAGCCAAGGTGAAATCGCTGGCGGCATAGGCCGACTCTGAAATGCCCCAGGGCAAGCCTTGCGCCTTGGCAAACGCCACTTGCTCGCGCAAGGCCGCGTGGCAAGCTGCGTGCAACACACTGCCATAGGGCTCGTCCAGCAGCACACCAGGCATCAGGTATTCAAACATCGAGCCGGTCCATGAGCGCAATCCGGCCAGGGCACCCACCGCAAAAAAGGGCCGCCCCAACGCGCTCCAGTGGCGCACCGGCACGTCACCCTTGGCGATGGCCAGCAAACTGGTCAGGCGCGACTCAGAGGCCAGCAAGTCATAAAACCCAATGTCGCACTGCTGCTCGGCCACGCGGTAGCCAATGTGAAACAGATGGCGCCGATGGCTGTACAAAAAACTGAAGTCGCTCTGCCAAGCCAACTGCTCCAGCGCCTGGGCCAGTGCGTTCAGCCGATACCCAACGTCAGGTTGCTCAACAGATGCCGCAAGCCGTGCCTGGGTATCCAGGTGAAGTGAGCGCGAAGTGCTGCGGCAGTCAGCCAGCAACCAGCGCAGTTCGGCGCGTTGCGGCCCGGTCAGGGTGTGCCGCTCGGCCAGGGGAACAAGCAGCCGTTGTCGGGCCTGGTCGATCGCTTGCAAACCGGCACGCTCATCCAGCGGTGCTGCGGCCAGTTCGCGGCAGGCCTGAGCCACGGCCAGCAAATGGCCGCAAAGGTTGCCACTGTCCACCGTCGATACATACATCGGTAACAGGGGCTCACCGGTTTGGGTGTCATACCAGTTCAAAAAATGACCACGGTAGCGTGGCAGTGTCAGCAGGCTCGCCAGCGTGGCCTCTAGCCGGCCCAGCAGATCGAGCGTGCCAATCCAGCCAAACTGGCGCGCGCTCGCCACACTTAACAAGTACAGACCAATGTTGGTGGGCGAGGTGCGATGCGCCACGATGTCGTGCGGCGCAGTCTGCAGGTTGTCGGGCGGCAGATGGCGGTCTTGGGCGGTCACACAGCGCTCAAACAAACGCCAGGTGTCGCGCGCAACGCCCGCCAAATAGCGCTGATCAGCCTGGGCCAACGGGGTATCGTCGTCCACCGTGCAGACCCGGCTGACCCACCAGGTGGCCAGCGGCGCCGTGGCCCACACCAGGCACAAGGCAGCAGCGACCCCGGGGAACGGTGTGTTGGCCCACAGCATGAATCCAAGCCCAAGCAGCGCCAGCACCGGCTCGGCGCGGTGTTGGTACAGCACCGCTGCCCATTCGGTTTTGGCCTGCGCCTGAGCGGTGTCCGCCGTGGTCCATTGCAGCAAGTGGCGCTGGCTCACGGTCATACGGTACAGCGCCCGGCTGATCGCATCAAGCGCCAGCAGGGATTGCTGCAACAACTGCGCCAACTGCCACAAGCCACCCCACAGCGCGCGGGCCAGGTCGATCAAGGCCGCACGGTAAAAATGCCGCTTGGCCAGAGCGGTTCGACCGGGTACCAGCCCCACCACAGCGCCCATCAACGGCCCGACCGAGAACGCCGTCAAAACCAGTGCCAGTGCCACCCAAGGCGACAGCACCCAGCCCATCAGGGCGCACAGCAGCAAGGCCAAAGACAGCGGTGCCACCAGCGAGCGACGCAGGTTGTCAAGCATCTTCCACAGGTGAATCGGTTTCAGGCTGTAGGCCACAGGTGACCCAATGAATGGCAGCAGTTGCCAGTCACCACGGGTCCAACGGTGAATGCGTGAGGCCGCCACGTCGGCGTGAAAAGGCGCATCTTCCACCACCGCCAGATCACTGACCGCCGCACA
>JAQTSL010000095.1 GCA_028711355.1 Rhodoferax sp. | reverse complement strand
GCAGCCACAAGGCTTTGCGGCCCGCGTCCATGCGCTCGCCGATCTCATCGTCCTCGATGCAGGTTTCACTGTAGGCGGCCTGCTGTGCCTGGACCAATTCACGCTCAAACGCGGCAATCTCTTCCGGGTAGTAAAACTCCACCACGTTGAGCGTCTGGTCGGTACCGATCGGGTGCAGCGTCGAGACCGTCAGCACGTGCGGGTACCACTCGATCATGAGGTGCGGGTAATAGGTCAGCCAGATCGCACCACGCTCTGGTAGTTGTCCGTTGCGATAGGCCAAAAGCGCGTCGTGCCAGCGCTGATAGACGGCAGAGCCGGGTCGGCCAAATGCCCTGGATAGCCCCACCGTCTGCACCGAATAGCGGTCAGACAAGTCCCAGCGCAGGTCGTCACACGTCACAAAACTGCCCAGCCCAGGGTGAAACGGGCCCACGTGGTAATCCTCCAGATAGACCTCAATGAAGGTCTTCCAGTTGTAGTTGCAGGTATGCAGCTCGACCTTGTCCAGTACATAGCCCGAAAAATCCAGTGCGGCGCGCTCGGCCAGACCCGCCAAGTCGGTGGCGACGTCGCGGCCAGTCGCCTCAAACAGCAGCCCGTTCCAGTTTTGCAGCGGGTAGTTGGCGAGGTTCAGGCACGGGTCCTGGGCAAAGTGCGGCGCGCCGATCAGCGCTCCGGCCGGTTGCTGGCCATGCGCGGCGTAAGTCCAGCGGTGGATTGGGCAGACGATGTTGGCCGCGTTGCCGTCTGCGCCCAGCCTACCGCGTCCCTTGAGCATCACCGCCTGGCGGTGGCGACAGACGTTGGACACCAGTTCGACGCCGCGCTCGGTGTGTAGCAGCGCGCGGCCCGCGCCTTCTTGCGGCAAAGCGTAGTAGTCGCCCACGTTGGGCACACTCAGTGCGTGACCCACGTAGCGTGGCCCATGCTGGAACAGGGTATGCAGCTCGCGCTGATACAGCGCGTCGTCAAAATAAGAAATGACGGGTAGTTGGCCGCTGGCCTGCTGCAGTTGACGACTTAAATCAGACAAGCCCGATCACTCCCACAGGGAGAAGCACCAAGATGCAAAAAAGAAAAGCCGGTAGTGACCGACCCGAGAGCGCAGGATTGTAGCCACCGCCCGCATCAAGCCACGCCTAAAATGCGCGCTTTACATCGGGAGCACCGCAGTTCATGGCCAAAGTTACGCACCCTGTTGCTGCCGCGCCAGCCAGTTACGAGGCGGCGCTGCAAGAGCTGGAACAGTTGGTCGCCCGGCTCGAGTCGGGTGATATGCCACTGGAGCAATTACTCGGGCAGTACCAGCGTGGCGCTGAGTTGCTGGCGTTTTGCCGCGAGCGCCTGCAAGCGGTACAAGAGCAGGTCAAGGTGCTCGACCAGGGCGTGCTCAAAACCTGGGTTGCCGACGCTGCATGAACGCCCCGTTTGATCTGGATCGCTGGATACCAGCGCAACTGGCCGCCGTCGAGCACGCGCTTGACGCCTGGGTCAGCATCGCCACCACCGCTGACATGGGGCATCAGGCCCCGGCTGATTTGATGGCCGCCATGCGCTACGCAGTGCAGGGCGGTGGCAAGCGCTTGCGCCCGTTGCTGGTGCTGGCCGCAGCGCAGGCAACTGGCGCGCCGGTGGGCACCGAGGCACCTTTGCGTGCGGCGTGTTCGACCGAACTTATTCACGCCTATTCGCTGGTGCACGACGATATGCCGTGCATGGACAACGACGTGCTGCGCCGTGGCAAGCCGACCACTCATGTGCAATTTGGCGAGGCGGTGGCGATGCTGGCGGGTGACGCTCTGCAGGCGCTGGCGTTCGAGTTGCTGACCCCTGACGTGAGCGTGATCAGTGCCGCGCAACAGGCGCGGTTGTGCCGCCTGCTGTCACGTGCCGCCGGGTGTGCGGGTATGGCCGGTGGGCAGGCGATTGACCTGGCCAGCGTCGGCCTGCGCCTGACCGAGGCACAGTTGCGCCAGATGCACCGGCTCAAGACCGGCGCACTGTTGCAAGCCAGTGTCATGATGGGGGCGGCCTGCGGCGACGCCTCGGCGCAAGCGGCTACGGCGTTGCAAACTTATGGTGCGGCCATTGGGCTGGCGTTTCAGGTGGTCGATGACATTCTTGACGTTACCGCTGATTCGGCCACCTTAGGCAAGACTGCCGGCAAGGATGCGGCCGCCGACAAGCCGACCTATGTGTCGTTGCTGGGCCTGCCCGGGGCGCGCGGCTACGCGCGCAAGCTGCACGGACAGGCGCTGGTGGCGCTGGCAGGCAGTGGCCTGGCGGATGTTCAGGTCTTGCAGGCGCTGGCCGACCGGGTGCTGGACCGGTCTTGCTGAGGTCGCCGAAAAATATGATGAAATATGGCTCTAGCCCTTATTGAATAAGCGCAAACAGCTATAAATAGTAAAGCGTATGTTAACCAATTTACCGTTCCCCTTGCTGCAGACCATCGATCGCCCGGATGACTTGCGCCGCCTGGCGCGCCCGCAGTTGGGGCAATTGGCCACCGAGCTGCGGGCGTTTTTGCTCGACAGCGTGGCCAAGACCGGTGGCCACCTCAGCTCCAACCTGGGCACGGTCGAGTTGACAGTGGCGCTGCACTATGTGTTTAACACACCGCACGACCGTGTTGTCTGGGACGTCGGCCATCAAACCTACCCGCACAAGATTCTGACCGGCAGGCGCCAGCGCATGGCGTCCTTGCGCCAGTTGGGCGGCTTGAGCGGCTTTCCGCGGCGCGATGAAAGCGACTTTGACGCGTTTGGCACGGCGCATTCCAGCACCTCGATCTCAGCCGCGCTGGGCATGGCGCTGGCCAGTCGGCTCAAGGGCGAAGAGCGCCACGCGATTGCCGTCATTGGCGACGGCGCCATGACCGCCGGCATGGCGTTTGAGGCGATGAACAACGCCGGCGTTTCTGATTGCAATCTGCTGGTGATCCTGAACGACAACGACATGTCGATCAGCCCGCCGGTGGGCGCCTTGAACCGCTACCTGGCCAAGCTGCTCAGCGGCCAGTTTTACGCGGCGGCCAAGCAGGCCAGCAAAACTGTGCTCAAGGGCGCGCCACCGCTGTGGGAACTGGCCAAGCGCTTTGAAGAATCGGCCAAGGGCATGGTCAAGCCGATCACGCTGTTTGAAAAATTTGGCTTCAATTACGTCGGCCCGATCGACGGCCACGATGTTGACACGCTGGTGAGCGTGCTGGAAAACATCAAGCAGCTCAAGGGCCCGCAGTTTTTGCACGTCGTCACCAAGAAGGGGCAAGGTTACAAGCTGGCCGAGGCCGACCCGATTGCCTACCACGGCCCGGGCAAGTTCGACCCGGCAGTTGGTTTGCAACAAGCCAGCACTGTGGCCAAGCCGACGTTTACCCAGGTATTTGGCGACTGGCTGTGCGACATGGCGGCAGCCGACAGCAAGCTGGTGGCCATCACCCCGGCCATGCGCGAAGGCTCAGGCATGGTGGAGTTTGAAAAACGTTTTCCCACCCGTTTCTTTGACGTGGGCATTGCCGAACAACATGCGGTGACTTTTGCTGCCGGTCTGGCCTGCGAAGGTCTCAAGCCGGTGGTCGCGATCTATTCGACCTTTTTGCAGCGCGGCTACGATCAGTTAATTCACGACGTGGCGCTGCAAAACCTGCCGGTGGTGTTTGCGCTGGACCGCGCCGGGCTGGTCGGCGCCGACGGCGCTACCCACGCTGGGGCCTACGACATCCCGTTTTTGCGCTGCGTACCCAATATCAGTCTGGCCTGCCCGGCCGACGAGAATGAATGCCGCCAGTTGCTCAGTACCGCCTACGCACAGCAGCACCCTGTGGCGGTGCGCTACCCGCGCGGCGTGGGCGCAGGCGTGCCCGTGACCTGCACGCTGGACGCACTGCCGTTTGGCAAAGGCGAGATTCGTCGCACCGGCAAAAGCATTGCCATACTGGCCTTTGGCACGCTGCTGTATCCGGCGCTGCAAGCCGCGCAAGCGCTGGATGCCACGGTGGTGAATATGCGCTGGGTGAAACCGCTCGACGTGGAGCTGCTGCTGCAGATGGCCGCCAGCCACGACGCGCTGGTCACGCTGGAAGAAGGCGCGGTGATGGGCGGTGCGGGCAGCGCGGTGCTGGAGGCGCTGGCCCAAGCCGGTGTCAATAAACCGGTGCTGCAACTGGGCTTGCCCGATGTATTCATTGAGCACGGCGACCCGGCCAAACTGCTGGCGCTACAGGGGCTGGACGCTTCGGGCATAGAGGCAGCTATTCGCGCACGTTTTGCGTTGGCGCAAAGTATGTGAAGACATTCTGCGATTTTTAGGGTAAACCCACCCTTTTGCAGAGGGTGTGTTTCTTAGAATGAGGCGTGACATTTAACCGTCGCTGCCGTGCCTTGCAGCATCGGCAACATTACAGTTTTCAACTCCAGGAGTAAATTAATGGATCGTCGTTCAATTATCAAAAATGCCGGTATTGCGGGTATTTTGGCTGCGGGTGCTGCTCCCGCCGTGTATGCCCAGGGTGCCAACGTGCGCTGGCGTTTGGCGTCAAGTTTTCCCAAGTCGCTGCCCACCATTTTTGGCAGTGCCGAGATGTTTGCCAAGACCGTCAAGGACTTGTCAGGCGGCAAATTTGAGGTGTCGGTCCATGCCGGTGGCGAATTGATGCCGCCCTTTGGCGTGGTTGATGGCATTCAAAACGGAACCGTCGAAATGGCGCAAACGGCGTCCTACTATTTCACTGGCAAGGATGCCATTTTTGCCTTTGGCTGCGCCGTGCCTTTTGGTCTGACCGCGCGTCAGATGGACGCCTGGATGGAGTACGGCAACGGCCGCAAGCTGCTCGACGAGTTTTACGCCAAGTACAACATCAAGAGCCGCAGCGCGGGCAACACCGGCACCCAGATGGGTGGCTGGTACCGCAAGGAGATCAAGACGGTGAGTGACCTCAAGGGTCTGAAGATGCGCATGGGCGGTGGCCTGTTTGGCGAAGCCATGCAAAAGCTTGGCGTGGTGTCGCAAAACATGCCAGCCGGCGAGGTCTATCAGGCGCTGGAAAAAGGCACGCTCGATGCCACCGAATTTGTTGGTCCGTACGACGACCAGAAGCTGGGCTTCAACAAGGTGGCACCGTTCTACTACTACCCAGGCTGGTGGGAAGGTGGCGCTGAGCTTGAGTTCTTTATCAACACCAAAGCCTACGCGGCGCTGTCGCCTGAATACCAGGCCATGGTTGATGTGGCAACTGCGGTAGCGGCGCGCGACATGACTGCCAAGTACGACGCCTTCAACCCGATTGCCTTGAAGAAATTAGTGGCTGACAAGACCCAGCTCAAGGCCTTCCCGAAAGAGATCATGGATGCCGGTTTTGTGGCGTCGATGGAAGTATTTGCCGAGCACGAAGCCAAGTCGCCAGAGTTCAAGAAAATCCATCAGGATATGCGTGCTTTCCAGCGTGACCAGTTGCTGTGGCTGCGTTTCTCTGAAATGCGTTTTGACGCCTATATGGCGACTGCAAAAATATAGGTATTGTTGCTACCAGTACTGTAGCAGCAGCGCCACGTCATGTCAGGCATGATGTGGCGCTTTTTTTGGCGTCCAGGGTGCTGCATGGAATTTTTTTTGTGTGTTGCTTGAAAATTCATACTATCCGGCTCAAGGGAAAACCCTGCATGGTTCGGTGGAGTCTCATTTTTAGAATGCAGAGTGACTTAACAAGTCATGGCGGCCATAGTCTCTTGCCGTCCTCATCGCTATTTATTTAGGAGTTATTCGATGGATCGTCGTTCCGTAATCAAACATGCCGGTATTGCCGGTGTTCTGGCCGCTGGTGTCGCACCTGCGGTTCATGCGCAGGCCGCCATTCGCTGGCGTCTGGCCTCAAGTTTTCCGAAATCACTGGACGTGCTGTTTGGTGGTGCCGAAGAATTTGCCAAAGAAGTCAGCGCCATGTCGGGTGGCAAGTTTTCCATCTCCGTTCATGCCGCTGGCGAGTTGATGCCGGCTTTTGGCGTGGTGGACGGTGTGCAAAACGGCACCGTGGAATGCGCCCATACGGCACCGTACTACTTTTTTGGCAAGGACGAGGCTTTTGCGTTGGACTGCTCAATTCCGTTTGGTCTGAATTCACGCCAGTTGACGGCCTGGATGTTTACTGGTAATGGCTTGAAATTGCTGCGTGAGTTCTACAGCAAATACAGCATCGTCAATTTCCCGATGGGCAACTGCGGCGCTCAAATGGGTGGCTGGTACCGCAAAGAGATCAAGTCGCTGGCCGACATGAAGGGCATGAAGATGCGCATCGGCGGTTTTGGCGGCAAGATTCTGGAACGTATGGGCGGTGTACCGCAAAACATTCCGGCCGGTGAAATTTACCAAGCGCTGGAAAAAGGCACGGTCGATGCTGCCGAGTGGATCGGACCCTACGACGACCTGAAGCTGGGCCTGTACAAAGTGGCACCGCATTATTACTACCCGGGCTGGTGGGAAGGCAGCACGCAATTTTCTTTGTATGTCAACCAGAAAGCCTATGAAGGCCTGTCGGCTGAGCACAAGGCCATCATTGGTGCAGCCTCTGCGCGTACCCACGTAACCATGCAGGCTAATTGGGACTACAAGAATCCGGGTGCTCTGAAGACGTTGGTCAGCCAGGGCGCCAAGCTGCATGCATTCTCTGCCGACATCATGAAGGCCGCCTTCAAGGCCACCGAGGATGTCTATGCCGAACTCGACGCCAAAAATCCGATCTGGAAAAAGATCTATGGCGATATGAAACCGTTCCGTGCCGATGCCAACCTCTGGTTCCGTTTTACCGAAGCACGTTTCGACGGCTTCATGCAGGCGCAAAAGCTGTAAGCTGACTTAAGCCCAACAAAAACTCCCCGCCTTGGCCCTGCCGTTCCAATAGGCAGTTGCCAATAGCGGCTCGGTTAACGTGAAAGAACGGCGTATCCAGGCGAGAGAATGCCTGGCCCTACCAAGCCATCAATAAAACCCGACGAGTTCAGCGAGTCAGTGATTCAGGCCACAGCTGGCCCATAGCCATGCTTGACCAACATCTGTAGCCAGCGTGGCGCGTTACGCGCCACCATCAACGCCTCGTAATCCACCGACTTATCCTTGTAGTGCGTTTGCTTACTCAACATCGCATAAATGATGCGCAGCATCTTGTGCGCCAGTGCGACGATGCTTCGCTTATGGCCTTTTCGGATTTTCAAAGCTTGAAACTTGCCCTTGAGCGCACAGCGACTCCTGCCAGCGGCCTGGGCAAACTCGCACAGTAAGCGGCGCACCCAGGCGTTGCCTTTTCTGATGCGACCACTTTTACGCTTGCCTGCTGACTCATTGTTGCCAGGACAAATCCCCACCCAAGAGGCCAGACGCTGAGCACTGCCAAAGACGCTCATGTCACCACCAATCTCCACCAGCAACATGGCTGCACCGATCAGGTCAATGCCGGGCATGGTTTGCAGCAGTTGCAAAGGGTTCGTGTAACCAGCCTCACGCAGGCAACGCAACAACTCAGCGTCAAAGCAGGCAATCTCTGTCTCCAGATATTCAATGTGATCCATGGTCTGCGTCAGCGTAAAGCGGTGCGCTGGTGTGAGCTCTTCGGCCTGCAAGGACTCAAAAATTTCTTCACGACTGGCACGCAGGCGATTACTGGCCAGACTGAGCACATCGGGCACACTTTTGCCGACGATGAGCGCTTTGACCATCAGTCTGGCTGACAGACCGTGCAAGTCAGAGACAACCACCCCAAGACGGATGCCTGCATCACTAAGCACCTTGTGCATACGGTTTTTCTCGCTGGCGAGCATGCCCACAAGCTTTTGGCGTTGGCGTGAAATCAAACGCAAGTGGCGGATGTCGGCCTTGGGTACAAAAGATGCATTGAGCAGTCCAGCACGCGCCAGACTAGCCAGCCACTGCGCATCGGCCACATCCGTTTTGCGTCCCGGCACCGCTTTGACGTGGCGGGCGTTGACCACGGCGGCGATGATGCACACGCGCTCCAAAGCGGCAAATGGGCTTTTCCAATAAATGCCGGTGCTCTCCATGACAACAAGTTCTGGCGCAAGTGAGCACGCCCACTCGGCCAGTGCTTTTCGGTCTCGCTTGAAGCCGCCAAATTGGCGCTCGTCAATGACAACCGTTCCGTCGGCTTGCTCCATGATGGCGCAGGCTGTGATTTGTGCTTGATGCACATCCAGACCAATCACGCGCTTAAAGATGGGGGTGAGTTCCATCGAAATCCTCCAGTTGAAAGTTAAACTTCAAAACTGGAGGTGTTGCAGATGCCCCGTCGAAATTGCTTGTCCAACTTTGCAGTCAGCAGCGCTTTTTAACGTGAGATCTCCAAGGGGTGAGCTTGGGAGTCAATTCGGGGTACGAGTCGGCGCAGGCGTGCCAAGTTAGAGATCGGAAGTCCATGCTTCCAAAGGATTTTCTCGGCATCGATCAGCAGCACCTCCACCCTAGAGTTTCTTTCATCATCCGGGGCGTCGCTCTGGATTCATGCCAGTTAGATTGAAATGCGCCCCAGTCAAAAACTGGGGCGCATTTTTTTGCTGTAAGAAAACCTTCTTCAGGCGTTCCGCATGATGATGTTTCCAGCCTCCACCGTCTCAGTAGCCTCGTCAGCAAGCAAGTTCCCACGATTGAACTGATCCAAGTGCTGACGCACGCCCTGAAATACAGTCTGAGCCAACGCCACCGGGAAGTCACCCGGCAACCGCTGCTCAACCGCGGCCAGCGCCGTGTCCAGGCGGTGTGCCATGCACTGCATGGCGTCCCAGGCGCCTTCTACTGCGCTGCGCTTGGCCAGAGCTTCCCAGTGGCGATACTGGATTTCGGACAATTTGTAATGCGCCGTCTTGCTACGCACGGCCATGGCCAACTTTGTTTTTTTGTACTGCAGGGAATGCGGACCCGTGCCAATCAGCGGCCATGCCGATAGCACATCGTACAGGGGCGTCATCCGATAGCGACCGCCGGGCAGCACAAATAGAGAAAAATTTTTGGCATGCCCGTCGATGGCAGCCAGAAACCAGAATAGCAGTTGGGCGCACAAGAAGTTTCGTCCATCTTCATGAAAAGCCTCGCCGCCCTTGAGCACCTCCAGACAAGCCTCGATGCTGGGGCCGCCTTTTTGCTCATATTTCTGGTCGCTGGCAACTCCTTTTGCCTGGCAAAAATCCTCTTGGGGCAGTCTGGCAATCCAGCCGTCTGGGTGCCAGCTTCGGTCAAAGCGCTTGACCACCAGCGCCCTCCGTGCGCCAAAGTTTTGCATTTGGCACTCAGCCGCAGGCAACCCAAGCTCTCGCACAATTTGGTTGCAAAGCCATTCGTTCTCGACTGAAAGCCGAAGGTCCAGGTTGCGCCCGATGGTGACCCCAATGGGCGGTTTGAAGATGTGAGTGGTGGGCGTGGCGTCCAGGGGGCGACACCATTGGCCGTTCACTTGAAGCAGCGCCGTTTTTTCTTGCGCACCAGCAATGGACAGCCGCCAACCTTCAGCATCATCCTGCGCCCCCGCACCAACTTCGGCTCCCAACCCACCCAAATGCTTTTCAATTTGTTCAGATGTGAGTGCCTCATACCGCAGCTCATCGTAGCCCTCAGGATTCACACCGGTCGGCAGCAACTGCACCGCGCCCACGCAGTCCCGGCCTACTGCTTGCAGCAGCGTGAACACGTCCGTGCCTTTGGTCTGAAAGCGCTCACTGATGCGCTTGCGAATGCCATCACCGTCAGGCAGCAGGTTGTCAAAGTAGTTGCGGACCACATCGCCTTCCAGGCGGTTGTCTGCCGTAAAGGGGAGCGACAAGGACAGCGGACGGCTGCGCGCAGAGGATCGCCATGACGGCGCATAGTCCAACCGGTGGTAACCGGTGCGCCCGACGCTCCAGGTGCCCACCATTTCACCGTTCATCCAAACGACAAGCGTGCCCATTACCAAGCACCTTGCGGGCTGGTGCTGTGGATGCTGGGTGCCGGTGCGGAGTCGCCAACCGGGGCCTGCGTATCGCGCAAGACCAAGTTAACACCTAAAACCTGCAGAATTTCCAGCAATTGCCCTGCACTGACCGCTGCGGGGTTGCACTCAATCGCCGCGATGCGGGACTGGGACAACCCGAGCTTGAGGGCAAGGTCCGACTGACTCAGTTGGCGCATTTTGCGCAGGGAACGCAACTGAGGCGCGAGTTGGTCCCGGATCGAGATGAGATAGTCCACAGCGAAATACTACCTTTAAGTAATATTGCCAGTGTATCACTTAAAGATAATAATCTACTGATATAACCTTGGAATGATACAGCGTCCCTGCCCAGGCGCACCCAGAAAAAGCAGCTTTTGGCAGCTCCTTGCTGGAACGTCTGGCGCCTTGGCGGGGTTCTTTTATTGCTATCTTTTAACGCTGGCTACTGGGTCTTTTCCTTTTTGACCGCATCCAGCAAATCTTTCATGGGGTCGTCTTCGTCCGGTTTGGTCGCTGTCTCGGGCGCGGGGGTCAACGCCGCAGCGGCGTCTGTTGGGCCCGCGGCGGGTGCATCGGCGGCAGGCGCCTCCAGCGCCCCTTCTTCGGTTGGCATTTTCATCTGCTCCAGAACCTGCTCCGCGCTGAGCGTGTCAACCTTTTCAATGCCGCCGGTGACCAGGCTCGGGAACACCATCACGCTGACCACCATCACCACCTGAAGCACGATGAAGGCCATCGCACCCTTGTAGATTTCGATGGTCTTGACGGCAGCGATGGTCTGGCCGGTGACACGGTCTTTGTAATCAAACTTGGCTGCCACGCTGCGCAAATAGAACAACGCAAAACCAAACGGCGGCGTCAGAAACGAGGTTTGCAAATTCATCGCCACGATCACGCCAAACCAGATCATGGCCTGGTCGGGGGTCATGCCGGGCACCATGCCGGGCAATATCTTTTCAGCCACGGGCGCCAGCAGCGGCAGCACGATGAAGGCAATTTCAAAGAAGTCGATGAACATGCCCAGAATGAAGACCAGCACGTTCACCACGATCAAGAAGCCCCAGCCGCCACCGGGCATGTCTTTGAACAGATGTTCCACCCAGATGTGGCCGTCGGCCGCGTTGAAGGTAAAGCTGAACACGGTGGAGCCAATCAAAATGAACAGCACAAAGCTGGCCAGCTTGGCGGTGTTTTCCAAAGCCTGCTTCAAAATTGTCATTTGCAGCCGACGCTTGCCCATGGCCAGGATCAGCGCACCCAAAGCACCCATGGCACCGCCTTCAGTGGGCGTGGCCACCCCCAGAAAGATCGTGCCCAGCACCAGAAAAATCAAAATCAGCGGCGGCATCAGTACAAACGTCACCTGCTCGGCCAGGCGCGACACCAA
>JAQTSL010000401.1 GCA_028711355.1 Rhodoferax sp. | reverse complement strand
ACACCCGGCACGCCACTGGAGCGCTTCAGCCAACACTACTTTGACCGTGACCACGCTGAATACCGGCAAATGATCAGCCCGGCGTTTCAGGTGGGCGACAGCACCTCGGCACTGATTGCCGCCGAATTGGCCAAGCCCGGTGCGAGCGAATTTCTGGACCAGGTCTGGCGGCTGGACGCCACCACGCTGATCGTCGATGACCCGGTCAAGCGCGTTGACAACATGCCGATGGCCTGGGGGCTGGAGGTGCGCACGCCGTTTCTGGACCACGATCTGGTGCAACTGGCCGCGCGTATGCCACCGGCGCTCAAGCTCAAAGCGGGCGGCAAGTTCCCGCTCAAGGCCATTGCCCGCGGGCTGATTCCCGACGCGGTGATTGACCGGCCCAAAGGCTACTTTCCGGTGCCGGCACTGAAATACGTGCGCGGGCCGTTTCTGGAGCTGATGCGCGATCTGCTGAACTCACAAGCTTGCCGCGAGCGCGGCCTGTACCAGCGTGCCTATGTGGACAAACTGCTGGCCGCACCCGAAGCGCCCGAGCACTTCACCCGCATCAACGGCAGCAAACTGTGGCACCTGGCACTGCTGGAATGGTGGCTACAAGTGCATCTTTAGGGTGCAACCACCCTAAAGATGCAATTCAAATGGTCTGTACAAACCGCAGAATGGGGGTCAGAGCCCAATTCGGTGCGGCGTTATTGGCCAAATGGAAGACTTGAGCCCGAATTGGGATCTGACCCCCATTCAGCTACCCTAATGGACTTTCTCGGTTTAACGTTAGCCGATCCAACACATCGCGTGGTAACCGGCAGCGGCGGGCGCACCAAAAAAGCAAGCGCTGTCACGACTTACAACGCGCGCGCCAGCCGGGCCACGCCTTCGCGGATTTGCGCCACCGGCGCGGTAGCAAAACTCAGGCGCAGCGTGGCGCGATCGGGATCGTGCGCGTAAAACGGCACGCCGGGCACAAAAGCTACTTTTTCGGCAATGGCGCGCTTGGCAAACGCTGCGGCATCGCTGCTGGTGCCGCCCGAACCGGTCAGGCGCGCCCAGAAGAACATGCCACCCTGCGGCGCGTTGAAGCTGATCGCGTCGCCCAGCTCGCCCGTCAAAGACTCGGCCATCACGCGGGCACGCTCGGCATAGGTTTGGCGCACCTTCTGGAGTGTGGGCTGTAGCCGCCCCAGCGTAAGGTAGTGCGCGGCAATGGCCTGGCTCAGGTTGCTGGTATGCGCATCGCTGAACTGCTTGCACATGGTGGCTTTGGCCAGCAGCTCGGGCGGCGCAATCATCCAGCCAACGCGTAAGCCCGGACTCAAAATTTTGCTAAAGCTGCCACAGTGCGCCAGCCAGTCGCGGCTGCCGGGTACGCTGCCGCTCAAGGCCAGCAGGCTGGGCGGCGGCGGTTGGTCAAAGTACAACTCGCCATATGGATCGTCCTCAACAATCAGGGTGCGGGTGCGTGCCGCGATTTCCAGCACACGCTGGCGCCGCGCCAGGCTCAGCGTGGCGCCGCTGGGGTTGCCAAAGGTCGGAATCAGATACACCAGCTTGGGGTGATGCTGTTCGATCAGCGCTTCGAGTTGGTCCACCACGACTCCGTCGGCGTCGATCGGCGCGTTGACGATGTCAGCGCCATAGAGCCGAAAACACTGGATCGTGGCCAGAAATGTGGGCGCCTCCACAATCACCTTGTCGCCGGGCGAGATCAGGCATTTGCCGATCAAATCCAGCGCTTGCTGGCTGCCGGTGGTGACGATCAAGCCTTCAGGCGCAACGCTGCAACCCTTGTCGGCCATGAAACCGGCAATCGCCTGGCGCGTAGTGCCAAAACCCTCGGTGGCGCCGTATTGCAGCACCGGCCCAGGGTTGTTGGCCAGCACGGCGGCGCTGGCCTGGGCGATGCCGGTGGCGTCAAACAGCGCCGGGTCTGGAAAACCGCCGGCAAAGCTGATGATGCCGGGCTGGCCCAGCAGTTTGAACAGCTCGCGGATGGCCGAGGTTTCGACATTTTGCAGACGGGTGGCGAATTGCATGGTCAAGGGTCCGTTTCAAGGAAGGTCAGGATGGGAAATTGCGGAAATAAGTAAATGCGAAAATCGGGGTAAATTGTGACCGATCCGACCGCACGCGCCGGCCCCAGCGCCCAAGCTTTCACCATGGACAACACCAACGCTATTTTTGCCATACTGGCGCGCGCCAACCCGCAACCGCACACCGAGCTGGAATTTGCCAGCGTGTTTGAGCTGCTGTGCGCTGTGCTGCTGTCAGCACAGGCCACCGACGTCAGCGTCAACAAGGCCACACGCGGCTTGTTTTTGCTGGCCAACACACCGCAAAAAATGTTGGCATTGGGTATCAGCGGGCTGGAGCAACAGATCAAAACCATCGGCCTGTATCACGCCAAGGCGCGCCATTTGCTGCAAACCTGCCAGATCTTGCTGGCGCAGCATGGCGCACAGGTGCCGCGCACGCGTGAGGCACTGCAAGCGCTGCCGGGTGTGGGCCGCAAAACCGCTAACGTGATCCTGAATGTTGCTTTTGGCGAACCCACCCTGGCCGTTGATACGCACATCTTTCGCGTCGCCAACCGCACTGGGCTGGCCACTGGCAAGACGCCGCTGGAGGTGGAACTACAGTTGCTGCAGCGGATCCCGTCACACTACCTGCAAGACGCACATCACTGGCTGATTCTGCATGGGCGCTACGTGTGCCAAGCACGCACGCCACAGTGCGCCCGCTGCGCTGTGGCAAACTACTGCCAGACGTTTCTTTCACAACGCAACGCAACAACCCCATGAGCCTGCCCGACCCGGCCCCCTTCACCCACCTGGATTCCCTCATCAACGGCGTTGACTGGCCGGTCATGCCAGAGGC
>JAQTSL010000094.1 GCA_028711355.1 Rhodoferax sp. | reverse complement strand
ATACACCGCCGCCCACCCCGGTGAAGTGTGCCCGGCCAAGTGGAAAGAAGGCGCCAAGACCATCGCCCCGTCGCTGGAATTGGTTGGCAAGATCTAAACCGCCGGAACGAAATCGGCAGGCCTGTAAAGGCCTGCCGCCAGCCGGACTGCGTCAAGGTGCGCTGATGCCTTGCCGTCCGGCTTTTTTGTAAGCAAAATTAGCCTTTAGCCCTTATTCATTAAGCGCAAGCAGCTATTTTTTTCAAAGCATTCTCAGGAGCCCATCATGCTCGACCAAGAGCTTCAAACCCAACTCGCCACTTACCTTCAGCGCGTCAAGCAGCCGTTCGAGATGGTGGCCAGCCTGGATAACTCTGACAATTCGCGCGACCTGCGCAAACTGCTGCAAACCATTCAAGGTCTGCGCAGCGACATGATTACGCTAAAAACTAACGGCACCGATGCGCGCAAGCCATCGTTTACCGTGCAGCGCCCCGGCACAACCAACAGCCTGCGCTTTGCCGGTCTGCCACTGGGTCACGAATTTACCTCGCTGGTGCTGGCGTTGCTGTGGACCGGCGGCCACCCGCCCAAGGTCGATGCCGATGTGCTGGACAGCATCCGCGCGCTGGATGGCGACTTTAATTTTGAAGTGTATATGTCGCTGACCTGCCACAACTGCCCGGACGTAGTGCAGGCGCTGAGCCTGATGGCGGTCATCAACCCCAAGGTGAAAACGGTGGTGATTGAGGGTGGCGCGTTCCAGGACGAGGTTAACCAGCGCGAGATCATGGCGGTGCCGATGGTGTTTTTGAACGGCGCGTTGTTTGGCTCTGGCCGCATGCTGCTGGAAGAAATCATTGACAAAATTGACACCGGCGCAGCTTCGCGCGACGCCACCAAGCTAAGCGCCGAGGCACCATTTGACGTGCTGATCGTTGGCGGTGGCCCGGCTGGCGCGGCGGCAGCGGTGTACGCTGCACGCAAAGGCATCCGCACCGGCGTGGTGGCTGAGCGCTTTGGTGGCCAGGTCAACGATACGCTGGGGATCGAGAACTATGTGTCGGTGCTGGCAACCGACGGCCCGAAGTTTGCCGCCGCACTCGAAGCGCAGGTGCGCGCCTACGACGTGCCGATCATGAACCTGCAACGGGTGGACAAACTGATCCCGGCCGCGCACACCGGCGGCCTGATTGAGGTGCAACTGGCCAAAGGCGCCAGCCTCAAGAGCAAAACCGTCATTTTGTCCACTGGCGCGCGCTGGCGCAATGTGAACGTGCCCGGCGAAGAACAGTACAAAACCAAGGGTGTGGCCTACTGCCCGCACTGCGACGGCCCGCTCTTTAAGGGCAAACACGTGGCGGTGATTGGTGGCGGTAACTCGGGCGTCGAGGCGGCCATTGACTTGGCCGGTGTGGTCTCGCAGGTCACGCTGATCGAATTTGACCCGCAACTGCGCGCCGACGCGGTACTGGTCAACAAACTCAAAAGCCTGCCCAACGTGACGATCCACGTCAACGCGCAAACCACCGAAATCACCGGCGATGGCCATAAGGTGAACGGTCTGACGTACCAAGACCGCGCCACCGAGGCGGTTCACCACGTTGAACTGGAAGGTGTTTTTGTGCAGATCGGCCTGGTACCCAACACCGAATGGCTCAAAGGCACGCTGGAGCTAAGCAACCGGGCCGAAATTGTGGTCGATGCCAAAGGCGCCACGTCGCTGCCCGGTGTCTATGCGGCGGGCGACGCCACCACCGTGCCGTTCAAGCAGATCATCATCGCCGCCGGCGACGGCGCCAAAGCCGCACTGGGGGCGTTTGACTACCTGATGCGTTTGCCAACTGCATAGAATCTGTGCCTGACGCCACCTTTAGTCACCCAATGAACTTCCATCCAGAAACAGCATGTGTCATGCGGCTTCGTCCAGCCTGTTGGCTTCGCATGGGTGGCGCTTTGGCAAAGGCAATGGTGTTGTGGTGTTGCTGTACTTCGCCGCAAGCGGCGGTGCTGACGCAAGCGGGTGAACTGGCGCAAATGTCGCTCGATGATTTGCTGCGGGTCGAAGTCCAAAGTGCCTCGCGCTACGGCCAGCCGCTGGCCGATTCACCGGCCTCGGTGCGGGTCATTGAGCAAGCAGAGTTGAACCGCCACAGCTACCGCAATCTGGCCGAAGCGTTATCGAGTTTGCCGGGCTTGTATGTCAGCAATGATCGCAATTACAGCTATCTTGGGGTGCGCGGCTTCAACCGTCCGGGCGACTACAACTCGCGCATTTTGCTGCTGACCGACGGTGCGCGACGCAATGACGCACTGTACGATCAGGCGCAAGTTGGCAATGAAGCACCGATTGAGCTGGATTGGGTCAAGCGGCTGGAATTTGTCTCGGGGCCATCGTCTGCAGTTTATGGTGCCAATGCGCTGTTTGGCATTGTCAATGCCGTGATGCTTGATGGCGGCGATGTCAATGGCACCCGACTGACCGCCGAGCTGGGTAGTGGAGCAAGCCGTCGCCTTGGGCTGCTGACGGGGCAGCGCACGGATGACACACACGACTGGTTGGTTGCGCTGGCCGCGTCTGACACCCGTGGCAGTGATCTTTATTTTCCCGAGTTCAATACCGGGGCAGACAACGGTTGGGCCCGCGGCCTGGATGGTGAGGCTTATCAAAAAGCCTATGCAAAATTCAATTTGGGCCCTTGGCATCTGAGCGCCAACCTGAGTTCACGCGACAAAGTCCTGCCCAATGCACCCTTTTCAACTGTTTTTGGCCAACCCGGCACACACACGGTGGATCAACATGCCTTGATTGAACTGGCTTATGACGGCCTGCTAACCAATGACTGGCAACAACAATTCAGGGTGTTCGGTAGCAGCTACCGCTACGGCGGCGATTACATCTACACCGGACCGGTCGTCAACCGGGATACCGGGCGCGCCAACTGGGTGGGAGGTGATTACCGGTTGATCCTTACCACATGGCCCAGGCACAAGTTGATGCTGGGCACCGAGACGCAATGGAACACGCTGGTTGCGCAACGCAATTTTGACGTTTTCCCAGCCACAAGTTACCTTGACAACAATCACCCCTCTCATACCCTTGGCGTTTTTGTGCAAGATGAATGGCGTTTGTCCAGGCAGTGGTTGCTCAATTTGGGGCTGCGTTATGACAAGCACAGTGATTACCCGGCGATCACTTCGCCGCGCG
The DNA here is from genome assembly GCA_028711355.1 of Rhodoferax sp. Lineage (GTDB taxonomy): Bacteria > Pseudomonadota > Gammaproteobacteria > Burkholderiales > Burkholderiaceae_C > Rhodoferax. The sequence goes on along the minus strand of JAQTSL010000094.1, from coordinate 8,212 downwards.
CCGCCCTGATTTATCAACCGCATGAAAACGCCACCTTGAAGATGATGCTGGGTAACGCTTACCGTGCGCCCAACGCTTACGAGCGTTTCTACGACGATGGCGGTGTCCTGCAAAAAGCCAATCCGGCGCTGCAACCAGAACGCATCCGCAGTGCCGAACTGGCGGCCGATTTTCGGGTCGCCCAGGGGGGACGGCTGGGGCTAAGTTGGTACCGCAATGTGGTGCGTGACATGATTGATCAGGTGGTGGACCCCTCTGATGGATTGGTCGCGTTTGTCAATCAGCCCAGCCTGCAGACGCGTGGTATCGAGCTTGATGCTGAAAAGCGCTGGTCCAGCGGCTACCGGGCGCGTGCCAGCCTGTCGCGGCAATGGTCAAGCGCGGCCAATGGCAGTGAACTTGAAAACTCACCGCAATGGCTTGGTAAAGTGGTCCTGGGTTTGCCCTTGGCAGCAGGTTGGACGCTCGCCTCGGAATGGCAAGGTGTGTCTGACCGGCGATCATTGGCGGGACGCGTACCGGGGTTCGGTGTGTTCAATTTGACGCTGTCCTGTGAACCCATGGTAGGTTGGGGAAAGTTTGTTCTGGGGATTCATAACGTCGGTGATCACCGTTATCTTGACCCAGCCTCTTCAAGCTTTGTAGCGGACGCGCTGGCCCAGGATGAACGCCAGTTCAGACTGCGTTGGACGCTGCCTTTGTCTTTGTAAGAGCTGCTTGATGTCTGCCCGAACAGTCTGGCAAACGGGTTTTGCATTGCTTTTGTCGGCCCTGGCAACACTGGCACAAGCGCAGCATCAAGCGCCTGAACCTGAACTGAAAGCGGCCATTTTGGTCAATATGCTGTTATTTGTTGACTGGCCAGACCAGCATACACAGCCAACAGCACAGGTCACGATGTGCTATCTCGGTATCGGACCCGTAGCTACGGCTCTGCTGCAACTTGATGGCAAGTTGCTCAAAGGCAAGCCACTTCGGGTTGTTCAAGTTCAAGCCAGCAAAATCGCACACTGCCATGCGCTTTATGTGGCCCCTTTTGAAGCCGACAATTTGTCCAATGTTGTCGCACTGGCGCGCACGCACGGTGTTTTGCTGATGGGTGATTCTGCCGGGTATTGGCAACGTGGAGTGATGCTCAACCTGGACCTTGATCACGGGCGCGTTGTCTTTGACGTTGATCTGAATGCTGTTCGCCAGGCCGCACTGTCGATCAGTTCCAAAGTGCTGCGGCTGGCACGCCAAGTGATAGAGTAAAGCGTATGTCAAGTCAGCAAGCTCGCCTTGAAAGTTCTAAACGTTTAAGTTTGTTGTCAACTGGCCTGGCGTTGCTGATCGCGTTCTTTTTGTTGATGGTGCATCAATACGTGATTGGTCGCCAGCAGATGCTGGAAGAGTTGCGTACTGAGGCCTCCATCATCGGCGCCAACAGTGCGGCCGCACTGGTCTTCAATGATGCCAACGCAGCACAGGAAACCCTGGGTGCGTTGCAGTTCACGCCCCGCATCACCGGCGCCGCCTTGTATCGGGCTGATGGTGCGCGGTTGGCTGCTGCTGGGGACTTCCCGTTCCCCGCAGAACTGGCTTTGAGCGGCAATAAGACCTCACCCAACTCGCTTCACTTTCCGGACGCAATCTCAACCGGCTTGTTGGCTGATGTTTTGCGTGAGGACGTAACGATTGACGGTGACAAGGTCGGGACTTTGTTGCTTCGCATCAGCTTTTTATCGCTCTATTGGCGTATGTTTGAGTACGCGCTGGGAGTGCTGGGTATTGCGGCGGTAGCTCTGACACTGGCTTATCGTTTGACCCGTGGCTTGCGACACCGTATGGTGCTGGCAGAAGAGCAGCTGAAACTGATGGCGTTTTACGACCCCGTCACAGACCTGCCCAATCGACGTTTGTTTGAACGTGAGCTGCGCCTGGCCGTAGCTCGTTCAGCACGTGAACCGATCGGCGCCGCGCTATTGTTTATCGATATTGACGATTTCAAAAAAGTCAACAACACCTTGGGTCATGCGGTAGGTGACCAGGCACTGCGGTTGATCGGGCAGCGTTTGTCCTCAATTTTGCGATCCGGCGATGTAGTGGCACGCCTGGGCGGTGACGAGTTCGGGGTCATTCTTTATGGAATTTCAGACCCTGAGCACGCGGCCAAGGTGGCGCGATTGATGGTTGCGACCCTGGCCGAGCCGCTACCGACCGCGCCCACCCCAAGCCATGTGGGGCTGAGCATCGGTGTGCTTTTATTGCCCTGTGATGAAATTGACCCGATGGTCTTGCTGCAACGTGCAGACATGGCCATGTATGTCGCCAAAACGCACGGCAAGAATGGTTTCCGGTTTTATTCTGATGCCATTGACGCACGCGTGCACAGTGACCTGGACATTGAAGCCAGTTTGCGCAGTGCCTTGCAACATGACGGGCATGGGCTGTGGGTCGCGTACCAACCACAACTGTGTGCGCAAACGCGACAATTGGTTGGCGTTGAAGCGCTGGTGCGCTGGCAGCGCGACAACGGTCAACCCATGTCGCCTGCCGAATTCGTGCCGGTGACCGAGCGAACCGGGTTGATTGATGAACTGGGCGACTGGGTGTTAAGCCAGGTGTGTCGTGACCTTGCCCTGCTGCGTACGCACGGGGTTGAACTGCCCAAGGTGTCGATCAACGTCTCGCCACATCAATTGCTGCACGGTTGCGGTCTGGTTGAGCGTTTTTGTAAAACCATTTTGAGTTTTGGCGAGCCAGTCAGCCGCTTTGAATTCGAATTGATTGAAAGTGCGCTGATGGACGAAGACGGTGCAGTTGTTCTGGAAGCCGTCCATCAAGCCGGATTTTCGTTGTCGATTGATGATTTTGGAACCGGCTACTCGTCGTTTGGCTACCTCAAGCGCTTTCAGGTCAATGAGCTCAAGATTGATCAGGGTTTTGTGCGCGGCCTGCCCCATGACAGCGAAAACGGGGCGATTGTCATAGCGATCATCCAGATGGCGCATGCCCTGAGCTTGAAGGTCGTCGCCGAAGGCGTTGAAACATCGGCCCAAGCCGAATTTTTACAGCTCAATGGTTTCGATATTTTGCAAGGCTATTGGCTTAGTCGCCCGATCCCGCCGACGGAGCTACTTGCCTATATCCAAACCCTTCCCAAGGTCGAATAAAATCAATTAAACCTAGCCCCCTCTCAACAGCGACACATCCTTCGAAGGTGCCGCAATTGCATCCGGCGACCCACCGAGAGGCCGGATCCCAAAAAAACAAAACCAACATGAACGACGCACTGCAACAGCCCGGCTTGAACAGCCTGTCCAAATCCTTTGAGCCCGCCGCGCTGGAAGCACGCTGGGGCCCTGAGTGGGAGCAACGTGGTTACGGGGTCGCGGGCTTTCGCGGCACCGGGGCGCCCAGCGCCGAGGCAGCGGCGCTGGGGCACAACTTCTGCATCCAGCTACCGCCGCCCAATGTGACGGGCACGCTGCACATGGGGCACGCGTTCAATCAGACCATCATGGACAGCCTGACGCGCTACCACCGTATGGCGGGCTTTAATACTGCGTGGATTCCAGGCACCGACCACGCCGGCATTGCCACCCAAATTGTGGTGGAGCGCCAATTGCAAGACCAGGGTGTCAACCGCCACGACCTGGGTCGGCCCGCCTTTGTAGAAAAGGTCTGGCAGTGGAAGCAAAAAAGCGGTAACACCATCACCACTCAAATGCGCCGCATGGGCGACACGGTGGACTGGAGCCGCGAATACTTCACCATGGACGACAAATTGTCCAAGGTGGTCACAGAAACTTTTGTGCGATTGTTTGAGCAAGGCCTGATCTACCGTGGCAAACGCCTGGTCAACTGGGACCCGGTGTTGATGAGCGCTGTGAGCGACCTGGAAGTGGAGTCTGAAGAAGAAGACGGCAGCCTGTGGCACATCCGCTACCCGTTTGCCGACGGCCCGCATCTGGTCAACGGCGAACTGGCCCCCGGCCTGGTTGTGGCAACCACCCGCCCTGAGACCATGCTGGGTGACGTGGCGCTAATGGTCCACCCCGAAGACGAGCGCTACGCGCACCTGGTCGGCAAGCACGTCACGCTGCCGCTGTGCAACAAAACCATCCCGATCATTGCCGATGCGTACGTGGACAAGGCTTTTGGCACTGGCGTGGTCAAGGTCACCCCCGCGCACGACGCCAACGACTACGCCGTGGGGCAGCGCCACCAGTTGCCGATGATCTGCGTGCTGACGCTGGATGCCAAAATTGATAGCAATTCGCCCAGCGTTTATGTGGGCTTGGACCGCTTTGAAGCACGCAAGCAAATTGTCAAAGACCTGGAGGCTTTGGGTCTGCTGGTGGCTGTCAAAAAACACAAACTGACGGTGCCGCGTTGCGCCCGCACCGGCCAGATCATCGAACCCATGCTGACTGACCAGTGGTTTGTGGCGATGTCGAAAGTGTCGGATCAAGACCCCACCGGCAAAAGCATCGCGCAAAAAGCCATCGACGCGGTGCAATCCGGTCAGGTCAAGTTTGTGCCTGAAAACTGGGTTAACACCTACAACCAATGGATGGGCAACATTCAAGACTGGTGCATCAGCCGCCAGCTTTGGTGGGGCCACCAGATTCCGGCGTGGTACGCCCAAGACGGTACTGTTTTTGTAGCTGTCAGCGCAGAAGCAGCAAGGGCTACAGCCGAAAAATCTGGTTATTTTGGCGAGCTCACACGCGACCCGGATGTGCTCGACACCTGGTATTCCAGCGCCCTCGTTCCGTTCAGCACCATGGGTTGGCCCGAAAGCGCCACGCCGACCCATACCGCAGCTCAGAACGGCGCCCATGCCGAACCGGCCGATGTCGCGAGCGTTGCGCATCTGAGCCCGGGCGGCATGGGCTCCGTCCTGAGCGGAACCAACGTGCAAACGGGCCTAAACGACATCGACCTGTACCTTCCCTCCAGCGTCTTGGTAACCGGCTACGACATCATCTTCTTTTGGGTGGCGCGCATGATCATGATGACCACGCATTTCACCGGCCAGGTGCCGTTCAAGCACGTCTATATCCACGGCCTGGTGCTGGACGCGCATGGAAAAAAAATGAGCAAGTCTGAGGGCAATGTGCTGGACCCGGTGGACCTGATCGACGGTATTGCCCTGCCCGAGCTGCTGGTCAAGCGCTGCGAAGGCCTGCGCAAACCCGAAACCGCACCGCAAGTGCGCAAAGCTACCGAAAAAGAATTCCCCGCCGGCATCCCCTCGTATGGCGCCGACGCGTTGCGCTTTACCTTTGCCTCGCTGGCCAGCCTGGGTCGCGCCATCAACTTTGACAGCAAGCGTTGCGAGGGCTACCGCAATTTTTGCAACAAGCTCTGGAACGCCAGCCGCTTTGTGCTGATGAACTGTGAGGGAGCTGACTGCGGCCTCAAAGACCACAACGCTGCCGAATGCGAAGTCGGTGGAAGCTATCTTGACTTTTCCGCCGCCGACCGTTGGATCGTCTCGCTGCTGCAGCAAACCGAAGCTCAGGTGGCCCAAAGCTTTGCCGACTACCGCATGGATAACGTTGCGCAAACGATCTACGACTTTGTCTGGAACGAGTTTTGCGACTGGTACCTTGAAATCGCCAAAGTTCAAATCCAGCACGGCAGCCCCGCCCAGCAGCGCGCCACTCGCCGCACGCTGATCCGTACACTGGAAACCATTTTGCGGCTGGCGCATCCGGTGATCCCCTTTGTGACTGAGGCACTGTGGCAAGTGGTGGCACCACTGGCCGGGCGTGGGGGTGATTCGGTGGCAGTTGCGCCCTACCCTGTCGCCCAGCCCGAACGCTTTGACGCCGAGGCCATCACCCAGGTGCAACGTTTGAAGGCGCTGGTGGACGCGTGCCGTAACCTGCGTGGCGAGATGCAGGTGTCGCCCGCCCAGCGCCTGCCAATGTTCGCTTTGGCCGAAAGTGGCAGCGAAGCCGCCTTTTTGCGCCAGTGGGCACCGGTACTGCAAGCGCTGGCCAAGCTCAGCGAAGTCAAGGTGTTTGACGCGCAAGCCCAGTGGGTCGCCGCCGCACAAGCCGCCCCCGTGGCGGTGGTGGGCGCAGCCCGCTTGTGCCTGTTCATGGAAATTGACATCGCCGCCGAAAGGATTCGTCTGGCAAAAGAAGTTGCTCGTCTGGAAGGCGAAATCGCCAGGGCCAACGCCAAATTGGGTAACGAGTCATTTGTAGCGCGCGCGCCTGGCGCTGTGATCGAACAGGAGCGCAGGCGCCTGGACGACTTTGGTACGACGCTGACCAAGGTGCAAGAGCAGTTGGCTCGGCTAAAAAGCTAACCGCAGCAGCCCATCCGTGCAAGATCACTCCACCAAGACCATCACCCCGAGATCACGCTGGGCTACCAAGATGTAACCGTGCGCTACTGGACGCACGCCATTGGCGAGCTGTCAGAAAATGACTTTATTTGCGCGCCCACATCGACCGGCTGACCCCCCAGCGCTAGCCCCAGCCTAGCGGCGCCGCAACACGTGGATGTAGTTGGTGGCAAAGGTCTGCTGATCGAGCAATTCATTGCCGGTCTGTTTGGCAAACGCCTGAAAGTCTTTGACCGACCCGGCGTCGGTGGCAATCACTTTCAGCGTCTGACCGCTCTGCATTTCGCTAAGCGCTTTTTTTGCCTTGAGAATAGGCAGAGGGCAGTTCAGGCCGCTGGTGTCGAGTTCTTTGTCGGTATTCATGGTCTCTTCCTGAAAAATGCTAAGCTGGAAAAACGCCGGTGGACAAATAGCGATCGCCCCGGTCGCACACGATAAAGACAATTGTCGCCTTGCGCACTGTTTTGGCCAACTCTTGCGACACCCAGCAAGCTCCTGCGGCCGAAATACCGGCAAAAATACCCTCGTCACGGGCCATCTGGCGACACATATCCTCTGCGTCCTCCTGGCTGACATAGCGCAGTTCATCCACGTGCGTGGGGTCGTAAATCTTGGGCAGGTAAGCCTGCGGCCACTTGCGGATGCCCGGAATGCGTGAGCCGTCGGTCGGCTGCACACCAATGATGCGCACCGCCGGGTTCTTTTGCTTGAGGTACTGCGACACTCCGGTGATGGTACCAGTGGTGCCCATCGCACTGACAAAATGGGTAACCTTGCCCTTGGTCGCTTGCCAAATTTCCGGTCCGGTGGTCTCGACGTGAATGCGCGGGTTGTCGGCGTTCGAAAACTGGTCTAGCACATGGCCTTTGCCGTCGCGCGCCATCTGGTCAGCCAGGTCACGCGCATATTCCATCCCCCCACTCTTGGGCGTCAGAACCAGTTCGGCGCCGAATGCTTTCATGATCTGCGCGCGCTCGATTGACTGGTCTTCCGGCATGACCAGCACCATGCGGTAGCCCTTAACGGCAGCGGCCATCGCCAGGGCGATGCCGGTGTTGCCGGAGGTAGCCTCGATCAGCGTGTCACCCGGGTGAATGTCGCCACGCTCATGTGCGCGAGCAATCATCGAAAAAGCTGCCCGGTCTTTGACCGAACCGGCCGGGTTGTTGCCTTCGAGCTTGCCCAAAATGACGTTGCCATGGCTGCTACAGACCTCAGCGCCAATACGCTGTAGGCGCACCAGCGGCGTGGCGCCAATCAGGTCTTCAATGGTTGGATAGTTCATAGGCTGCACTGTGCCATAATTCGTGCTCACTCAGCCCGCCCGGGTGGTGAAATTGGTAGACGCAGGGGACTCAAAATCCCCCGGAGAAATCCGTGCCGGTTCGATTCCGGCCCTGGGCACCATCTTAGCGCTTTTTACGGCTAAGACGTTATATTTGCACCCCGAGCCTCCCATGTGGAGGCTTTTTTGTTTTTTAGCCATCAGGTCGCAAATATGATCTTGCCCCTGTATTCCGGACTCCTTAAGCCATATTGCCGCCGACCGAAAACTGAGCCAGGTGTTTTTGCCAGCTCTGCCTACTTTTTAGGCAGGAGCAAACAAGGTGATCACCATGGAACTTTTAGGCAAGATACGGCGCATGCATGTGCGCGAGAAACGCTCAGAGCGGGCCGTAGCAAAGCGCGCGGACTTGTCGCGCAACACCGTGCACAAATGGCTTCAAGGCGCGCAAGTGCGTATTCCGGCGATCGTGACCGGTCATTCCGGTCGATCGTGACCGGTTGCGCAGCGTGCAAAAGTTGCGCTGCGCACATTGTAGGCAAGAGGTTGCGCAGGACGCCAAGGCCTGGAGCAGGATG
>JAQTSL010000093.1 GCA_028711355.1 Rhodoferax sp. | reverse complement strand
ATTGCCAACTACGAAGACCGTTTTGTCATACCGACGACCCACCGTGAATACGCCGAGAACACCTTTGATGTGCGCGGTGGTTGCGGCTTCAGCTTTGGCAACGGTTGTTCTGACGGTGCCAGCGAGGCTAGCCTGTTTGGCGGCAGCAAACGCCGCACCATCCCGATTCAAGCGGAGGTCTGACCATGGCACAACTTCAAAATACATCCATCAGCCTGCGCGTGCTGGCGCGCTTGCTGGCCTACCCCAATGCCGCACTGCGCGCTGACCTGGCCGACATACAGACCGCCTTGCAAGCCGACCGGGCCTTGCACACCACGCGCAAGACCGAACTGCTGGGGCTGATTCAGCACTTGAGCGCAGGCACACCGCTTGACCTGGAATCTGAATATGTTGAGCTGTTTGACCGTGGCCGCGCGACATCGCTGCACTTGTTTGAACACGTGCATGGCGACTCGCGCGACCGGGGCCCGGCCATGGTGGATCTGACCAAAACCTTTGAAGCGGCCGGGCTGTTTCTGGCCCCGGGCGAGTTGCCCGACTACCTGCCGGTGCTACTGGAATTTGCCTCAACCCAGCCACCCAAGGAGGCTAAAGCCTTTTTGGGGGAGATGGCGCACATCTTCAACGCCATCTTCAGCGCGCTGCAACAACGCGGCACGCGCTACGCCAGCGTGCTGGGGGCCTTGATTGAACTCAGTGGCGAAAAGGCTACGGCGGTTGCGGTAGTGGCAGACGAGGCGCTGGACGCGTCATGGGAAGAGCCCGAGGTGTTTGGCGGCTGCTCCGTCAAAGGCCAGGACAAGCCCGACCAGCCGCAACCGATTCACTTTGTCAAAACCGATGCAGCCACGCGCCACAGCGCCGCTGCTCTGGCCGGAGCCCCACTATGAACACCCTGAACCATTTCCTGTTCGGCATCTACCCCTATGTTGCCTTCGTCGTCTTTTTGGCTGGCAGCCTGTTGCGGTTCGAGCGCGACCAGTACACCTGGAAAAGTGACTCGTCACAAATGCTCAAAATGGGCCAACTGCGCTGGGGCAGCAACCTGTTTCACATTGGGGTGCTGTTCTTGTTTGCGGGGCATACCTTCGGCATGCTGACGCCGCACTTTGTCTATGAACATTTCATCAGCGCGGGCGACAAACAACTGATGGCCATGATCAGCGGTGGCCTGGCCGGTTTGCTGGGTTTTGTCGGCGTCACGATTCTGTTGCACCGCCGCCTGACCGAACCGCGCATTCGCCTCAATTCCAAAACCAGCGACATCGTGCTGCTGGCGCTGCTGTGGTTGCAATTGGCCTTGGGCCTGGCCACCGTGCCGCTGTCGGGCCAACACCTGGACGGCAGCATGATGATGAAGCTGGCAGGTTGGGCGCAAGCCATCGTCACCTTCCAACCCGGTGCGGTGGAGCTGCTGGCCGAAGCAGACTTTATCTTCAAGGCGCACATGTTCTTGGGCATGACGATCTTCTTCATCTTCCCGTTCACCCGCTTGGTACACGTGTGGAGCGGCTTTGCCTCGGTCGGCTATTTGCTGCGTCCGTACCAGGTAGTGCGCGCCCGCCGCCTGAATGTGCCCGCCGGGCGTAACCAGCCACGCGCCTCAGATGCTAGTGTTTAGGGAGCTACTCATGCAGTCAGAACAAGCGCTAGAGGCCAATTTGGCTAGTATTAATGGGGTTGTCATCGTGGCAGTCAATGAGGTGCTGAATGCTGAAGCGCTGCGCCAGCGGGCCTATGCCGAGCTGCTACGCCAGGCGGCTGTCCAGGCCGGCTTGCTGGTCATTGACGATCTGCCCACCACTGACGGTGTTCAAAGCGAAGCCGCCAGTACCGCCATCGAAGCGCTGCTCGAGCAAGCCTTGGACGTGCCAGAGCCCTCTATGGAAGCCAGTCGCCGACACCATGCGGCACATCAGGCCACTTACACCACGGGTGAGCGCGTCAACGTGCGCCACATTTTGTTTGCCGTGACGCCCGGGGTTGACCTGAACGCGCTGCGCAAACAGGCCGAGGCCACCCTGCTCAATGTGCGCTGCCACGACGACCAACAGGCGACCGACGCGTTTGCCAACGCCGCCAGTACCCTGTCCAACTGCCCCAGCGGTGCAGAAGGTGGACAACTGGGCTGGTTGACGCCCTCGGATTGCGCACCAGAATTTGCCAAAGAGCTGTTTGGCAGCAAAGAAATTGGTGTCTTGCCGCGCCTGGTGCACAGCCGCTTTGGTCTGCATGTGGTTGAGGTGCTCGGTCGCCAACCGGGCATTGAGCAACCGTTTGAGTCGGTGCAAGGTGCGGTACGTATGGCGCTCAAGCAGCAGAGTTTTGTCACTGCACTGCGTCAATACCTGAGCCTGCTGGCCGCCCAGGCTGATGTGGTGGGCATCGATTTGGACGCAGCCGACACACCGCTGGTGCAGTGACATGCAAATTTCACATTTCGATGACCTATTGCAGGCAGCCCGCGTGCAACCGATGCCACAACACCTGCTGATGGTGTTTGCCAGCGCCGAGTTACCAGATGATGCCTCTGAGCAAGAGCGCGCGGATTTTTTGGACGGACACGGTGGCGCACTGGTACCACAGATGTGTGTGGACAAATCCCCCGTCGAACTGGTCAATTTTGCTGAGTTCAAGCAGGAAGCCGATCAGTTAGTGAGAGACTGGCGCGTGGTGCTGACCAGCGCGCTGCCCGGCAGCGTCAACGCTGAACCTGAAGAAAGCGCGATAGACCAGGCGTTGGAGCAGATGGTGGCCGACATCAAAGCAGGCCAACTTGCCAACATGGTTGCGTTTGACCAGCACGGCGCGGCTTTGGCGTTGCTCTGAGTCAGTGACGTCCCTCATGGTTCCCGCTCTGGATTTACCTCAATTCCTGGCATCTTCGGCATTTTTCAGCGTCATGGCAGCAACTGAGCTGGCCCGTGTCGCCAGGTCTTGTCGCATCAAAAATCCCTATGTGGGCTTGTTGTCAGCCACAGCGGTGCATGACTCGGCACATCACGCTGTACAGATAACTCAATTTGACCGCCGTCGCCGTGGGCACGGACAGCGACAATACCGAGGCTGCCAGCGTGGCGCATCTCGCAAACCTGCGCTGGCGCCCCTGACACATTGTCTGTTTGTCCATGAAACATCTGGTCTTGCTGGGAGCCGGCCACGCGCACATTCATATGCTGTCAACGCTGGTTGGCCAGCCACTGGCAGGCGTGCGCGTTACGCTGGTAGCACCCTACCCGCGCCAGCTCTACTCGGGCATGATCCCCGGTTTCGTTGCCGGTTATTACGCCTTGGAAGACTGCGTGATCGCGCTCGAACCACTGCTGGCCGGCAGTGGTGTCACCTGGCTGCGACAGTGCGTCGTGGGGCTGGACGCAAACACGCGCACCATCACGCTGAACGACGCCAGCAGGTTGACCTACGACCTTGTGTCAATCAATACCGGTCCGGTGCAAGACCGGCAAAAACTTGAACAATCGATACCTGGCGCGCAGCAGCACGCACTGTTCATCCGACCGATTGAATCCTTTGGTGTGCTGTGGCCGCGGGTGGTCGAACTTGCCCAAAGCCGTGCGCTGCGCGTGACGGTGATTGGCGGCGGCGCTGCGGGTGTGGAACTGGCCTGCGCGGTAGCCCACCGTTTGTCCAATGCACGTGTGACCCTGATCAGCGGTGCAGCCAGTGTCGGCGCCAACTACTCCCAGGCAGTTCAAGCGCGCATTCAACGGGCGCTTGCACGTAGGCAGATCACGGTGTTGCAAGACCGGGCAACCGGCCTCACGGCTGATGCCGTCTTGCTGGCCAACGGCGCACAACTGGCGTGCGACGTTCCGATCCTTGCCACCGGCGCTCAGGCGCCCACCTGGCTGCAAGCAAGCGGCCTGGCGCTGGACGCGTCAGGATTCATCAGCGTTGATGCAAGCCTGCGCTCGACCAGCCACCCCCAGGTTTTCGCGGCCGGCGACGTCTGCAGCCGGGTGGACCGTGCGATCGCTCGCAGCGGCGTCTATGCAGTGCGCGCTGGTGTACCACTGGCCAACAACCTGCGCGCAGTACTGGCGGGCGCTGCACCCGTCGCGCATCAGCCACCAAAGCAGACGCTGAACTTGCTGTCATGCGGAAAACGCTACGCAATTGGCATCTGGGGGTGCTTGTCCTTTGAGGGCCAGTGGGTCTGGTGGCTTAAAGACCGGATCGACCGTGGTTTTATCCGCCGTTACGCAGGCCAACGGTCTGGCGTGCGCCCTACAGCTTAACCAACCACCAGCGCCGCACCATCGGCGGGTGGTAAAACCTGGCCGATCACCGCCGCCTGATCAAACCCCGCCTGGCTGAACACATCCAGCACTTGCTGCACCGCCTCTGGCGCGCACGCCACCAACAGTCCCCCGCTGGTTTGCGGGTCGGTCAGCAAGGATCGGTCCACCATAGCAAAGTTGGCCGGCAACTGAACCTCGCCGCCATAGGCCGCCCAGTTGCGCCCCGAAGCCCCGGTGACATGCCCCGCCAGCGCCAGTTCACGCACACCCGGCACCAAGGGCACCAGCGGCCAATCAATTTGCACCGTGCAATGCGCACCACGGGCAATTTCAAGCGCATGCCCGGCCAGCGCAAAACCGGTCACGTCGGTCATGGCATGCACGCCTGACAGGTTCGCCAGCAGCGGGCCCGGCGTGTTGAGTTGGGTCGTCAACGCGATCATGCGCGCGTAGCCAGCGCCATCGAGCGCATTTTTTTTCAGCGCCGCCGACATCACACCCACCCCCAGCGGTTTGCCCAAAATCAACCGATCGCCGACACGCGCGCTGGCATTGCGCAACACCTTGCCCGGGTGCACCAACCCTAGCGCCACCAAACCGTAGATCGGCTCCACCGAGTCAATGGTGTGGCCCCCCGCAATAGGAATACCGGCGGTGCGACAGACGCTGGCACCACCCTCCAGAATCTTGCCAATGGTCTGAACTGACAAAACTGAAATCGGCATACCCACCAATGCCAGCGCCATGATCGGCGTACCGCCCATGGCATAAACGTCGCTAATGGCGTTGGTCGCGGCAATCCGGCCAAAGTCAAACGGGTCATCGACGATCGGCATGAAGAAATCGGTGGTAGCAATCAACGCTTGCTGGTCGTTGAGCTGATACACCGCCGCGTCATCCGATGTTTCTATACCTACCAGCAGTTCCTTGGGCATCGGCATGGCAGAGGTGCCCTTGAGAATGCTGGAGAGCACGCCAGGGGCAATCTTGCAGCCACAACCTCCGCCATGCGACAGGCTGGTCAGGCGCGGTTCAGGGGGCCATGAATCGGTCATAAGAAAACTCGTAACAAGTTGGGCAAGCGCGGATTATCCGGCGTGCACCAACTTGCACCGTTTGACGAAATGCGCTTGACCGGGCGCAGACCACCCTCCATACTCGCGGCCAACAAAAATCAGGAGACAACCTTGACCGATACCCTCAGCCCTGCGGACAACCCCGACACCCAGCCAATGATCCATCGCCCTAGCTACCTAACGGCGCCGCTACCGCATATCGGAGCCTGGACGCATTACTTCAGGGACGCAGAAATCCCGATCATGGCTTCGACTGCGTGCGCTCTTGAAGAAATGCGCTCCAACGAGGACGATGTCGATGCCAACGCGATCACCTCGGTCATCCAGTCAGATCCGTTGATGACCCTCAAACTGCTGTCCAAGGTGGCCACCTTGCGCCGCCCCGGGTCAATGACTGAAACCGAATCGGTCATTACCTCACTGGTGCTAATGGGCATTGCGCCATTTTTCCGGCATTTTGGCCCCCAGCCTACGGTCGAGGATTGGCTGGCTGACCAGCCCGAAGCACGAAAAGGGCTGCAGATGCTGCTCAGGCGAGCCGAGCGCGCCGGTCAGTTTGCCCTGGGCTTTGCCATTCACCGCGGCGACACCGACGCCACCATCATCCACCAGGCGGCATTTCTGAATGATTTTGCCGAAATGCTGGTCTGGCTGCACGCCCCCACGCTGGCGGTCCAAATCCGCGACGCCCAGGCGGCCGATTCCACCCTGCGTTCAAACGTTATTCAGCGTCAGGTACTGGGCGTTGAAATTGCCGACTTGCGCCAGTCACTGATGGCGCTGTGGCGTCTGCCCGAGCTATTGGTCCACATCAGCGACACGCGCCACGCCGAGCGCGCCAACATCCAATGCGTTTTGCTGGCAGCACGCTTGGCCCGGCACTCTGCGCTGGACTGGGAAAACGCCGCACTGCCAGACGATGTTGATGACATTGCCCGTCTGCTCAACGCTTCACCCCGAGCCACGTTGGGGTTCTTGCACAAGATCGACCATCCGATTCTGGAAGCAACAACACTGACCGGGACGCCCTCACTGCCCGATCTATCAGATGACGAACCGGTCTAACGACCATGCTAGTCTGGCGGCGTCTTGTGGGTACGCAGCAAACGGGCTGGCTACCAGAGTGATTGAACTATTTCATTAGCACTCCATCCGAGAGAGTGCTAACATTCAATGTATCAGTTATCAGGAGTTCAGACATGACCGTTTTATCTGCCCCCCCGAACACCGCGCTCGCCCTGAAAAACCCCTGGGCGCTGGTTCCCGCGCTGGGCAACCTGGATGCGTACATTTCTGCGGTCAACCGCATACCCATGCTCACGCTGGAAGAAGAACAGTCGTTTGCCCGCAAGTTCCGCCAGGACAACGACCTGGAGGCCGCTGGCAAGCTGGTGCTGTCGCATCTGCGGCTGGTCGTATCGACCGCACGGCAATACCTCGGCTACGGTTTGCCACACGGCGACCTGATCCAGGAGGGCAATGTCGGCCTGATGAAAGCCGTCAAGCGCTTCGACCCTGACCAAGGCGTACGCCTGGTTAGCTACGCGCTGCACTGGATCAAAGCCGAGATTCACGAGTACATCGTGAGAAATTGGCGCATGGTCAAGGTCGCCACCACCAAAGCCCAACGCAAGCTGTTCTTTAACCTGCGTTCCATGAAGCAGCGCTACCGCAGTGAAGATGCTGCCGCTGACCTGGACACCCACCGCAACGGCTTAAGCGATAGTCAGATCGACGCCATGGCGACCGAACTGAACGTCAAGCGCGAAGAAGTGATCGAAATGGAAGCGCGACTAGCCGGTGGCGACGTGCTGCTGGACCCCAGCCCGTCCGACGACGGTGAAGAAACGTTCGGCCCCATCGCCTACCTGGCCGACGCTGCGCAAGAACCCGCCGCCATCATCGAAGCCCGACATCGTGACGAGCTCTCCAGTAGCGGGCTGGCGCTGGCGCTCGACACGCTGGATGCACGCAGCCGCCACATCGTTGAAGAACGTTGGCTTAAGGTGAACGACGACAATTCGGGCGGCATGACGCTGCATGACCTGGCCGCTGTTTACGGCGTCAGCGCCGAGCGCATCCGCCAGATTGAGGTGGCTGCGCTCAAAAAAATGAAAAAATCGTTGGTGGAGTTCGCCTGAGCCTGGGCAGCCAAAGCTCCCGTCTTACACTCCCAAGCCTGCAGCGGTGGCAACGCCCTGTGGGCTTTTTGTTGGCCCAATCACTGTACTGGAGTATCTTTCATGGCCTTTTTGATCCGCCGAAATGCACTGTTTTTAATAGCTGCTAGCGCTTTTTCTACTTGGTCTGGAGCCCAAAATAGCTTAAAAACACCAGGCTGGCCGAGCAAGCCGATTCGAATCATCGTCGGCTTTCCGGGTGGGTCGTCGCCCGACCTGACCGCACGCACACTGGCCGAACCGCTGGCCAAGGCGCTGGGTCAGCCGGTGATCGTCGAAAACAAGGTGGGCGCGGGCGGCAACATTGGCGCTGACCTGGTGGCCAAAGCCACCGACAACCACACGCTGGGGCTGATGATCAACGGCAACCTCACCACGGCCAAATTGCTCAACCCAAAACTGGCCTACGACCCGCTCAAAGACTTGCAACCCATCAGCCTGGTGGGCGTCTCACCGCTGGTGCTGATGGCGCCTGTGAACGCACCCGGAGCTGACGCGCGCGGCTTTATTGCTGCCGCCAAACAGGCGGGCAACCGCTGGAGCTACGGCTCACCCGGCGTGGGTACCGTTGGTCACATTGGCATGGAATTTTTGCAGTCGCGCACCGGCTTACAGGCGGTGCACATACCCTACCCCGGCTACGCGCAGGTAGCCACCGCCATGGTGGCGGGTGACCTGCATCTGTCAATGCTGCCGCCGGCGCTGGCCAAAGCGCAAGTCAGCGCAGGCAAGCTGCGCGCCATCGGTGTGACCAGCAGCGGGCGCAGCACCCTGTTGCCCGACCTGCCCAGCATGGCCGAGGCTGGCGTGGTCAACTTCAACCTGGAAATCTGGAACGCGATGGCGGCACCCAAGTCGCTACCAAAGCCGGTCGTGGCGCGGCTGTCTGCGCTGATCAGCGAGTTGGCGCGTTCACCCGAAATTCGCCAAAAACTTTACCAGCAAGGCTGGCAGGTGGTGGGCTCATCGCCCGAGGGGCTGGCTAACCGCATTCAGGCCGACACGCAAGCGTTTGGCGCCGTCATCAAGACGCTGGGCTTGGGCAAACAATAAGGCACCCGGCTGTCAAAACTTGGCCAAGTCAGGTGATCTTTTTTCAAGAAATGCACCAAAGGCTTCGCGTGCGGCGGGTTGACGCACCAATTCACCAAACAAATCGCCTTCTTCTGCAATGCGCTTCTGAAGCAACTCCGCTTGCCCTTGCTTCATCAGGCGCTTGGCGGCCAGCAGCGCTTGCGTGGGTTTGCTGGCCAGCTTGCGCGCCTGACGCTGTGCCAAGGCATTGGCCTCAGACGGCGGTACGATACGTGCCACCAGGCCCATCTCGAGCGCCGCTTCGGCAGTAAACGGCTCGCCCAGCATCAATGCCTCAGCCGCACGGCCATAGCCCATGCGCTGCGGCGCCAGCAGGCTGGAGCCCGCCTCAGGGCACACGCCCAGATTGACAAACGGCATCGAAAAAGCCGCGTTGTCACCGGCATAGACCAGATCGCAATGGAACAACATGGTGGTGCCGATACCCACCGCCGGCCCGCACACGGCGGCGACGATCGGCTTGGCGCAGGTGCTGATGGCTTTTAAAAAACGGAACACCGGCATATCCGGCGAGGTCGCCGGTCGGTTCAGAAAGTCTGCAATATCGTTGCCCGCGCAAAAAACCGTCTCATGGCCCTGGATCACCAGTGCGCGTACGCCGTCGTCGGTCTGCGCCGCCACCAGCGCGTCGGCCATGGCGGCGTACATCGCGGTGGTCAGCGAATTCATCTTGGCCACCCGGTGCAGGGTCAGGGTCATCACCCGTTCAGAGGTGTCAATCAATAGGTCGGTCATGGTGCGGTTTAATCAGTTCATCGCTTTTACGAAGGTGGTAGCTGAATGGGGGTCAGATCCCAATTCGGGGTAGAGCACTCAAACTTGCCAAGGCAGGTCACCGAATTGAGCGCTGACCCCCATTCAGCGGCTTGTACCGACGAACGGTATTTCATGCTCCGCAGTGACTCTTGGGCCATGTCGGTTAGATGCGTTCAAATATACCCGCTGCGCCCTGGCCCATGCCGATACACATGGTCACCATGCCGTATTTGCCGCCGGTGCGCTGCAAGCCGTGGATGACGGTGGCGGCACGGATGGCACCGGTGGCACCCAGCGGGTGGCCCAACGCAATCGCGCCACCCATCGGATTGACCTTGGCTTGGTCCAGCCCGAGCGTGTTGATGACCGCCAAGCTTTGCGCGGCAAAGGCTTCGTTGAGCTCAATCCAGTCGATCTGGTCCAGCGTCAACCCGCCATTTTTGAGCGCGGCAGGGATGGCCTCGATCGGGCCGATGCCCATGTACTCGGGCGGCACGCCTTTGGCGGCAAAACTCACAAAACGCGCCAAGGGCTTCAAGCCAAATTGCTTGACGGCCTTTTCGCTGGCCAGAATCAGGGCGCCTGCGCCGTCTGAGGTTTGCGAGCTGTTACCCGCGGTGACCGAACCGCGTGCAGCAAACGGCGATTTGAGTCTGGCCAGACCTTCCAGCGAGGTGTCAGGGCGTGCGCCTTCGTCCTGATTGACCAAACGTCTTTTCTCAACCACCTCGCCGGTGGCCAGGTTGGGCGCGCGGTCGATCACCTCAATCGGCGTGGTCTCTGCGCCAAAATAGCCCGCCGCCTGCGCGGCCAACGCGCGCTGGTGCGACTGCAAGGCAAATGCGTCCTGCGCCTCGCGGCTCACTTGCCACTTTGTGGCCACTTTCTCAGCGGTCAACCCCATGCCGTAGGCAATGCCAATGTCTTCGTCGCGCTCAAACATCAGCGGTGAGAACGACGGCGCGTTGCCGCCCATCGGCACCATGCTCATGCTCTCCACCCCGGCGGCGATCATCACGTCGGCCTCACCCACGCGGATGCGGTCGGCGGCCATCTGAATGGCGGTTACGCCCGAGGCGCAAAAGCGATTCACCGTGACCCCGCCGACGCGAGTCGGCAAGCCCGCCAGCACGGCCGCAGTACGCGCGATGTTCAGCCCCTGCTGGCCCTCGGGCATAGCGCAGCCGCAAATGATGTCTTCGATCGCGTTGGGGTCGAGCCCTGGCGCCTGTGCCAGCACCGATTGCAGCACTTTGACCAGCAGGTCATCGGGTCGCATATTGCGGAAAAATCCGCGCGTTGATTTGCCAATGGGGCTGCGCGTGGCAGCGACGATGTAGGCTTCAGAGAGTTGTTTCATTTCAATTCCTTCGACAGTTCACGTTGTTTAATCACGATCGTTCGCGGCTAATCTAATCAGTTGGGGACAGAGCAAATTTGCTGTGCAAATCTTGGTCTGTCCCGCAAAGTTTAGTCAGTTGGGGACAGAGCAAATTTGCTGTGCAAATCTTGGTCTGTCCCGCAAAGTTATTAGTTTCGAACCGGCTTGCCGGTTTGCATCATCCCCATGATCCGCTCTTGCGTCTTGGGGTTGGCCAACAGCGTTCCAAACGCCTGGCGTTCCAGCGTCATCAGGTAGGCTTCATCGACCAGGCTGCCGGCATCGACATCGCCACCGCACACCACCCAGGCAATCTGGCAGCCGATGAAATAGTCGTAAGAGCTGACAAAACCACCGTCGCGCATGTTGGCCAGCGTGCCCTTGATGGTGGCCAGGCCGCTGCGACCCGCCACCGGAAACAGGCGCTGGTGTGGTGCGCGGTAGCCGGCGTTGGCCATGGCTTTGGCTTCGTTGATCGCCACAAACAACAGCTCGTCCTTGTGCGGGACAATCACATCGCTCTCTAAAAGATAGCCAAGTTTCTTTGATTCAAGGGCGCTGGTGCCTACTTTTGCCATGGCCGCGGCGGTAAAGCCTTCGGTCAAAAACGGCAACAGGTCTTTGCCGGTGGAGCTGGCGGCATGCTCGGCCGCGCGGCGAGCAATGTAGGCCAGGCCAC
>JAQTSL010000092.1 GCA_028711355.1 Rhodoferax sp. | reverse complement strand
CGTCGCGCCTACCCAGACGCGCCGCCAGCGGCCCACTCGGGCGCGTCCAACTAAGGAATCTAGGTTAAATGTCCAGCCCGACCCCACCCACTGCCCACCAGCCGACCGTGCTGATCACCGGCGCGGCCAAGCGGCTGGGCCGCGAAATTGCCCTGCACCTGGCCAAAACTGGCTGGCGTGTGGCGGTGCATTACCGTGATTCGGTCCAAGAGGCTCGCAAAACAGCAACTGACTGCGCAAAGCTGGCGGGCGCTAGTGCCTCTTTTCGTGCCAATCTTGCAAATGAGACGGCAGTGCGCCAGTTGCTGCCCAGTGTGGTGGCGGAGTTTGGCCAGGTCGATGCGGTGGTCAACAGCGCATCGACCTTTGAGCACGACACGGTAGCCAGTTTCAGCTTTGCCGCGCTGGAAAGACACATACGCTCCAACGCCGGCGCGGCCATTTTGCTGAGCCAGGCGCTGCACACCCACCTTGAAAGCCGGGGCGCTGCGGGCGCTGTCGTGAACCTGCTGGACCAAAAGTTGTGGAATCCCAACCCCGATTTTTTAAGCTACACCTTGTCCAAAGCCGCACTGGAAGCCGCCAACACGCTGCTGGCCATGGAACTGGCGCCACGCCTGCGGGTGGTCGGCGTGGCACCCGGCCTGACGCTGACCAGCCATATGCTGAGCCCGGAAAAGTTTCAGGCGCTGCACAAACTGGCGCCGCTGGGTCATTCATCGAGCGCCGCCGACGTCGCCGCGACCGTCGCCTTTGCGCTGGCCAACCCGTCGATCACCGGCACCACGCTGCTAGTCGATGGTGGCCAGCACCTGATGCGCTTTGAGCGCGACTTTTCGCTGATGTAATGCCGCCCTGGCACCGTCCTGACTTTTATACCCCATGACATCCACTGCTATCCTGGCCGCGCACGCGCAAGGCCGGCAAACCCTGACCCTGACCGGCCTGCGCTTTGACGCCAACCTGGGCATTCTGGACACCGAAAAGACCGCGCCGCAACCGATCCAGGTCGATGCCGAACTGAGCCTGGGCGCGCAACCGCTGCTACCGTGTGACGACGACATTTGCAGCGTGCTGGACTACCGCAAGGTGCGCAAAATCATCATCGATGAATGCACGGCAGAGCACGTCAACCTGCTCGAAACACTGATCGGCAAGCTCGCCAACCGCCTGATGCAATTGCCCAATGTGAAAGGCGTGCGCGTCAAGATCGCCAAGCTGGAGATTTTTGCCGACTGCGAAGTGGCGATCCGCATGGAAACCGGGCAGTGGTAGTTTGAGCCGACGCACCGTCGCCAGACTTCATCGCTGCGACGTACAATAATAAATTGTTTGTACGTCAACCTGTCCGAGAGGCCTCTGCCATGAATACCAAACTGACCCTGCGCATGGATGAATCGCTGATTGCAGCGGCCAAAGACTACGCGGCAGCGCAGGGTTGCTCGTTGTCACGAATGGTGGCGAACTATTTTGCGGCGCTGGGGGAAAAAGCGACAGATCGCACCTTAAACGCCAAAACGAGTGCATCCGCCGCCAGTGGAAATCACTGGGAGCAAGAATTAGGGCCCTTCACACGCAGTATCCTGGGGATAGCTAAACCGACCGACGGCAGCCCCATGCCCACCGAAGACGATTACTACCGCTACCTTGAAGAAAAACACAACCCAAAGTAAACCCGATCCACGCCATACACGGACGCGAAGATGCTAATTTGCTTTGATACCAACGTCGTTTTGGACGTTGTGCTGCGGCGCGAACCTTTCAGCCAAGCGTCTGCCGCCGCACTTTCGCTGATTGAAAAATCAGACCACACTGGAATACTGTGTGCAACCACCCTGACCAACCTTCACTACCTGACACGGCGAACCTTGGGCGAATCGGGGGCAAGACAAAACATCAGCCATTTTTTGCGAGTCATGGAACTGGCCATGGTGACCCGTGCAGCGGTAAATGCCGCCATCAGCAGCGATATGCCCGACTTTGAAGATGCCATGCTGGCCTACAGCGCACATCAGGCCGGTGCGCAGGCGATCGTCACGCGCAACTTGCGGAACTTTGCCAAAAGCCCGGTGCGCGCCTACACCCCGACCCAGTTTCTGGCTTTGAATGCCTGATCAAGCCGCCATGCCTACCCTGCCCGCCGCCCACCAAGACGACGCTGATGTGCCTGCCTGCACCCAGGGGCCTGCTGCCAACACACCACCCACCGCGCGCCAAGCCGCGCTGCGCAGCGAACGCGAAGCCCACAAGCTCGAAAAGCGCCTGTGCCGCCAGGTCGGCCAGGCCATCATCGACTTCAACATGATCGAAGCCGGCGACCGCGTGATGGTGTGTGTCAGCGGCGGCAAAGACAGCTTTGGCCTGCTCGACATCTTGCTCAAACTGCAAAAACGCGCACCGATCCAGTTTGACATCGTCGCCGTCAACCTGGACCAAAAGCAGCCCGGCTTTCCGGCGCACATCTTGCCCGAGTACCTGAGCAAACTGGGCATCGAGTACCACATCGAAACGCAAGACACCTACAGCATCGTCAAAAGCAAGGTGCCCGAAGGCAAAACCATGTGCAGCCTGTGCAGCCGCTTGCGCCGGGGCATTTTGTACAGCGTGGCCGACCGGCTCAAGATCACCAAGATCGCGCTGGGCCACCACCGCGACGATATGCTGCATACCTTCTTTTTGAACCTGTTTTTTGCCGGCAAGCTCAAGAGTATGCCGCCCAAGCTGGTCAGCGACGACGGCGGCCATGTGGTGATCCGCCCGCTGGCACAAGTGGCCGAAAAAGACCTGATCGCCTGGGCCGCGCAGCGGCAATTTCCCATCATCCCGTGTACCTTGTGCGGCAGTCAGGACAACCTGCAGCGCCAGGAAATCAAACGCATGATGCACGCCTGGGAGCGCCAGTACCCCGGTCGCACCGAAACCATGTTCACCGCGTTGCAAAACGTGGTGCCGTCGCATTTGATGGATGCCCGTCACTACGACTTCAAGGGTGTCCAAGCCACCGGCATGGCAGACCTAGACGGCGACAAGGCCTTTGATGCCGAACAATTTCCGCGGCCAACAGGGGTTGGCATACCCTGGATGGCACTTTAAACACTTATAACAAATATGCCAATGGCGCTTATCTACTTTGCGCGAGCAGCTCTACTTTCAATAGCATTTTGGATCAGCGGCTGTGCCAGCGTGCGGCTGCTCGACACCCAGGTCAGCAGCTTTGCGCCGCAAACTGTTGCCGCCGGTGCCCACTACCAATTTGAGCGCCTGCCGTCCCAGCAAGCCAACCCAGCGGCCCAAACGCAGTTGGAAACCTGGGCCCAGCAGGCGTTGGCCCAGGTCGGGCTGAAACGCTCGCCGGCGGCGGTTTTGCGGGTGCAAGTCAACGCCGTGCAGCGCCAGGACGCGGTCGTGCAGCGGCCGGGTCTGCCGATGGGTTGGGGCTTTGGCGTAGGACCTGTTCCAGGCCACGGTGTTGTCCCGGTGCCCCTGCATGGCACCCGGTTTGCAAGATTTCCCGAGCCGCCCAACTACTGGCGACAAGTCAGCCTGATCATGCGCGATGGCAGTGGCGCAGTGGTGTTTGAGAGCCACGCCAGCCACGAAAGCCCCTGGAGCGACAGTCAGACCATTTTTCAAGCCTTGTTCCAGGCCGCCTTACAGGGTTTCCCGGCCCCGCCCGAAGGCCAGCGCCGCGTCGATATTGAAATTCCAAGATAGTGACCCTATGCAAGCCACCCGCATCATTGCCGTGCGCCACGGCGAAACCGCCTGGAATGTGGATACACGCATTCAGGGCCATCTGGACATTCCGCTGAACACTACCGGCGTGCTGCAGGCCGGGCTTGTGGCGCAAGCGCTGGCCGACGAACCGGTCGATGCGGTCTATGCCAGCGACCTGCTGCGGGCTTGGCAGACCGCCTGCGCCATAGCGCACGCCTGCTGCTGCGCCGCCACGCCAGAGCGGCAGTTGCGTGAGCGTGCTTTTGGCAGCTTTGAAGGCAAAACCTTCGCCGAGCTGGAACAGACCTGGCCCGAAGACTCGTTGCGCTGGCGCAAACGTGACCCCGACTGGGAACCGCCCGGCGGCGAGTCGCTAATCAGTTTGCGCCAACGCATCGGCGCTGTGGTAACCCAGCTCGCCAGCCGCCATCTGGGCGGCCAGATCGTGCTGGTAGCGCACGGCGGCGTGATGGACGTGCTGTACCGGCTGGCCACCGGGCAGCCATTGCAGGCGCCGCGCACCTGGCTGCTGGGCAACACCGCCATCAACCGCCTGCTGTGGACACCCGAGCGCCTGACGCTGGTCGGCTGGGGCGACACGCGCCACCTGGACGACCTGGCGCGCGACGAAACCAGCGCCTAATTCCATTTCTAACCCTCATGGCATGGATGCCACCCCGAAGTATGAAAGATGGCTGTCACAAGCGGGCCCCGACCCGCAATCCAGTGCAGTCCAAATTCACTCGATACCGGGTCGTGGCCCGGTATGACAACCCGTTGTTTCACGTTAACTATTTGTCCCGCAATTCTTAATCAGTTGGGGACAGAGCAAAGTTCGCTGCGCGTAACTCTTGGTCTGTCCCGCAAAGTTTCAGGATAGTTGGGGACAGAGCAAAGTTCGCTG
This sequence comes from Rhodoferax sp., assembly GCA_028711355.1. Classification (GTDB taxonomy): domain Bacteria; phylum Pseudomonadota; class Gammaproteobacteria; order Burkholderiales; family Burkholderiaceae_C; genus Rhodoferax. The sequence continues at coordinate 6,828 of JAQTSL010000092.1, read as the reverse complement.
CGCGTAACTCTTGGTCTGTCCCGCAAAGTTTCAGGATAGTTGGGGACAGAGCAAATTTGCTGCGCAAATCTTGGTCTGTCCCGCAATTCTTTAATCAGTTGGGGACAGAGCAAAGTTCGCTGCGCGTAACCCTTGGTCTGTCCCGCAAGGTTTCAGAATAGCAACGCCGACGCCTGCAAGCTACCCAGCACGATGGCGGCGATTTGCAGCAGCAGCAATAACGCCAGCGGCGACAGGTCGATGCCGCCGATCAGCGGCAGCACGCGCCGAATCGGCATCAGCAGCGGCGCCACCAGACGCTCAATCACGTCGGCCAGCACCGAGTTGGCGGCCACCCAGGACAGCACGGCGTAGATGATCACGGCGATCGTCAGACCAGAGATCGCCATGCGCAGCAGGCCAAAGGCCGCCAAAATGGGCACGGCAAACAGCCCACCGCCAGCCCCGGCCAGCAGCCACAGCAGGCCAAACTCAACCAGTTGCAACAGATACGCCGCCACCAGGCTGGCGCTGTCAAGCGCGCCGATCGACGGCAACACCCGGCGCAGCGGCAGCACGATCCAGTCGGTCACGGCAAAGACAAATTTGCCCAGCGGGTTGCCCGAGCGCGCCGACATCGGAATGCGCTGGTATTGCATATACAGCCGCAGCAGGCAGGCGCCGCTCAAAAAACCAACCACCACTTCAAGCAACAACGAAACGATCTGGTACAGCATGGCAAGTGGATTCCAAAAAAACAATCAAGCGCGTTTGCGCCACATCATAGCCAGTGCGGGCTGACCAGTGGCGTCGCCCGGTAAAATGGGAGCTCGGCCGCGCCAAGCACCCGCTGCGTTTACCGCCATCCACGAATGCCCTTCATGTCCGACCACGCCACCCCCTCCCAAGCCGACAACGCCCAAGCCTGCGCCGCCCCAGCGCCCGACGACAACCCGTTGATACAAGAGCGCCGCGACAAGCTCCAGGCGCTGCGCCAGGCCCAAGCCGACGGCAAAGGCCCGGCTTTTCCCAACGACTTCAAACCCGCCGACCACGCTGTAGCGCTGTTGGCCGCGTATCAAGACAAAACCACCGAAGTCCTGGCAGAACTCAGCCAGCAAGCCAAAGTGGCCGGTCGCATGATGCTCAAGCGCGTCATGGGCAAAGCCAGCTTTTGCACGCTGCAAGACAGCAGCGGGCGCATCCAAATTTACGTCAAGCGAGATGACGTGGGCGAAGCTATTTACAACGCCTTCAAGCACTGGGACCTGGGCGACATCGTCGCCGCCGAGGGCACCGTGTTCAAAACCAAAACTGGCGAGCTTTCCATTCACGCGACGCAAATCCGTCTGCTGACCAAAAGCCTGCGCCCGATGCCCGACAAGTACCATGGCATGGCCGACCAGGAGGTCAAGTACCGCCAGCGCTATGTCGATTTGATGACCGATGAAGCCACGCGCCAGCGCTTCATGGCGCGCTCTAAGGCCGTTAGTGGCATTCGCGACTTCATGGTGGCGCACGACTTTTTGGAAGTCGAAACGCCGATGCTGCACCCGATCCCTGGCGGCGCCAACGCCAAGCCCTTCACCACGCACCACAACGCGCTGGACCAGCAGATGTTTTTGCGCATTGCGCCCGAGTTGTATTTGAAGCGGCTGATTGTGGGCGGTTTTGAGCGCGTGTTCGAGATCAACCGCAGCTTTCGCAACGAAGGCATCAGCGTGCGCCACAACCCCGAATTCACCATGATGGAGTTCTACGCGGCGTATTGGGACTACCAGGATTTGATGGCCTACACCGAAGCGCTGATCCGTGACGCCGCCCAGCGCGCCTGCGGCAGCCTGCAGCTCAGCTACGCGGGCAAACCGGTGGATCTGAGTCAACCGTTTGAGCGCCTGACGATCGTTCAGGCCATTTGTAAATACACCGAAGCCGGGCAAACGCTGGAAGACGGCTCGGGTTTGAGAGTGGACAGTGCTGCTTGGCTGCGCTCGGTACTACCGAAACTTGGCATTACCGAGGCCAAGCACCACATCTCGACGCGCAGTCTGCCCGCGCTACAAGTGCTGTACTTTGAAGAAACCGTGGAAGAAAAGCTCTGGCAGCCGACCTTCATCATGGAGCACCCGACCGAAATATCGCCGCTGGCACGCGCCAACGACAGCCGCCCAGAGGTGACCGAGCGCTTCGAGCTCTACATCACCGGGCGCGAGTTTGGCAATGGCTTTAGCGAACTGAACGACGCCGAAGAACAGGCCGCACGCTTCTCGGCGCAAGTGGCGGCCAAAGACGGCGGCGACGACGAAGCCATGTACTACGACGCAGACTTTATCCGCGCGCTGGAATACGGCATGCCCCCCACCGGTGGCTGTGGTGTGGGCATCGACCGCCTGATGATGTTGTTGACCAACAGCAGCAGCATCCGCGACGTGATTTTGTTCCCCGCCCTGCGCCGCGAGGTTTAAGAAAAATCGGCCTCCATCCTTTATTCATAAAGCGTGGGCAGCTATTAAATTTGAAGTTAATAAGGGATCAAGGTTGGCCTGGCCCAGCTTCATTTTGACTTCTTTTCGCAATGAAATACCTGCAAGGCTACCCGCCTGAGACTCTGGCACAGGTACAAAACCTGCTGGTGCAACACCGGGTGGCCGACTGGCTGCTGCAAAAGTACCCCCAAGCCCACGGCATTCGCACCGACCGGGCGCTATTTGACTATGCGCAAGCACTTAAAGCCGAGTACCTGCGCAGCGCCGAGCCGGTCGGCAAAGTGCTGTTTGACGCCAAGCTGCACGTTGTCAACAACGCGCTGGGCACGCACACCACGGTGTCACGGGTGCAGGGCAGCAAGCTCAAAGCCAAGCGTGAAATTCGCGTGGCCAACCTGTTCAAAACGGTGCCAGAGGAGTTTTTGCGGATGATCACCGTGCACGAGTTGGCGCACCTGAAGGAGCGCGCCCACGACAAGGCGTTTTACAGCCTGTGTAGCCACATGGAGCCGCGCTACCACCAACTTGAATTGGAGCTGAGGGTGTATTTGACGCACCTGGAAGCGTCCGGGGCGCGGTTGTGGGACGTGGCGGGGTGCCCGCTGCAAGCCTGAGCACATGAAAATACTTCACCCACAGAAACTTTTTTGTGATCGCTGGTCATAGAATCGAATCAACCATCAGCGCTTGACCAAGATTGCCGACGCTGGTACCGATGGCTGGCACGATCAATGTGCGCAGCTTGCCTTGACACGATGCGTCCATCACGGTGATGGTGGACAACCAACGCACCAGTCATCTGCCAACGCCTTTCTCACCGAAAACACCGCGAACTCGCCAGGCGGTTGTCGCGCAATTGGCAAGGTTTATAGTTAACACACAGGAGTTGAAAATGTTGAAATTGAACAAGATGAGCTTTTTGGTGCTGGCTGCGGCGGGCTTGGGCAGCGCCCACGCAGCCACCGTCAACGCGACCACCGCCGGGTGGAACCTGCTGGGCTACAGCGACGCCGCCGACGTGGTGGTGGCGGATGCGTTTGGCGACAAAACCAAAGTCACCACGGTCTGGAAGTGGACCGGCACAGGCTGGGCGTTTTACTCGCCCGATTTGGCTGATGGTGGGCAAGCCTATGCGGGTACCAAGGGCTACGACTTTCTGACCACCATTAAAAGCGGCGACGGCTTCTGGGTCAATGCCAAAACGACGTTCAGCGCCACCTTGCCCGCCGCACCGGCCCCAGCCAACGCTGCAGCCCTGACCGGTATCACTGCCACCATGAAAGCATTCTCGGATCTGTATGCGACCGCCATGCCGACATCGACGACGGCCCTTGACCCGTTGGTGGATACCACATTTTTGATGGGTGGTACCAACAAAGCCGACTTCTTGCAGGCCATGCTGACGACTGGCAATGGCCCCAGTGTGGGCGCTACCTTTGTCAACATCACCTTGGTGAACCCGACAGATTCAGGGGCAGCACCCAACGATGCCACGCACCAATGGTTTACTTTTGCTGACTCAACCGGCGGCGGTGGGCCCGGTTCGGCCTGGCTGGCGACCAAAAACGCTTCTGACAACTGGTTAATGGCCGGTGACCAGCGCCAATTTGATTTTTCCGCCAACGTGCAAGCGGTCAAACATATTTCCAGCAGTGCAACGGCCAGTTACAACAACCAAATCAACGTAAATGTTGACAAATTGCCCGCGGCGGTGACCCAAGTGGTGTTGACTGGCCCGGGTGTCAATCCGGCTTCCGGTTTGACCATTTATTCTGCCGGTGTTGGCCAGATTTGGCCGCAAAACTGCAACCCTGGCAACACCACCAACTGCGTTGATCCGGCCGCCGCCAGTGCCGGTTCGCCTTACACCGTTGGCGCTTATGGCAGCGCCTCCAGCAGTGTGCCGCTGTACAGCTATACCAGCCGACTGCAAAACACGCCCATCAACCCGGCCTTGCTGGCGGGCCTGTCCTACCCCACCATCACAGGGATATCGGGCTCTTGGGCCGCCAACACCAGCCTGACGATCAACTGGTCAGCCGGTGCCAACACCACCGGTGACTGGCTCAACATTGGTGCCTGGAATCAGGGCACCCAGCTTTTTAGCAACGTTGGGACCAACATCAGTGGCACCGGAGCCTCGACCACGCTGAACATACCCAGCTACAGCGGCGGCTACACCGGCAGAAATGTCTGGATTTCGGTACGTGATGCCAGTGGCAACCGGCTGGCGCTGGACTACGGGTTGTAAGTCAGCTTGCCTTATCGGGCCTTAAACACCCATACCCTGGCCACCAAAAAGTTCAAAAATGGCATGACCATCTCCACCCCCAGCTTGCTGGGGGTTTCTGGCAGGCCAAAATGCGTCAGGGCGCTCAGCAGCAGGGTTGACAGGGTGGTGGCTGCTACCCACACGGCGGCGTAGCGCCAACTGGTGCGCAGCCAGTCGGCGCTGTTTTTTGACTGCTCAAAGGTCCACAAATAGTTGCCGGTATAAGCCGTCACCGCGCCAGCAAAGCGCGCCAGCACGTTGGCACTGACCAGGTCCAGCCCCAGACTGCGCACCAGCGTAAAGCTGCCCACATCGACCGCCAGCGCACACAAGCCAACGGTGACGTACTGCAAAAATTGCTTGATCAGCTTGCGGTTGATGTCAAATTTGAGATTCATTGGGCGGTCCCGGTTTTCAGGCGCTGGGCCCAGCGGTCGTTGGGAAACTCTTGCAACAGGCGGGCGCGGGCGCTTTGGGCTGGCGCGCTGGCGCCGGCGGCCTGCTGCAACTGCGCTTGCGTGTAAAGCGACTCGGGCAGCCAATAGCCATGAAAGCGGTCGTTGAGCTCGCGGTAACGTTCAATCGCCAGTTCCGTCTTGCCCGCCTGCTGGTACGCCTTGGCGGCCCAGAACAGCGCCTCTTCTTTTTTCGCGTCGCTGTTGCGCGCGGCGTAAGCCCGGTCAAACTCGGCTGCTGCTTGCAGCGGGTGGTTGGCGCGCGACAGTGCCCAGGCTGCGGTGTAAAGCCGCTCGGGGTTGTTCAGGTGCAACCACAGCCCGGCGCAAACCAGCAACAGCGGCCACAACCAGGCCAGCCAGTCGCCCGGCCAGGGGCGGCCAGTTAACGGTATGGATGAGGCTGTCATACCGGGCGACGACCCGGTATCCATGACCCCAGACTGCATCGATTGCGGGTCAGTGCCTGCCCCGGACCTGATCCGGGGCAGGCAATGACATCCCCTGTGCGAGCTTTCCATACCATGGGCGCGACTCCTACCGAACGCGCCAAACCCATCGCGCCAGGTCAGCGCCAGCAACACCAGCAGCGCCAGCGCCGTGGCGACCATGCCGGCCAGACCGATCGGGGTGTGTCCATAGTCGAGCTGCACCTGGGCTTCTTCGGGCACCACCAGCATGAAGCCGGGGCCAGCCAAGTACAGCTTGCCTTTGGTGGCCAGCTTCCAGCGCGGATGCCAGGCCATGCGCACCAGGTGGGCCGAGCCCACTGCGTCGGTGCGCCAGCTCAGGTGGTTGCGCTCCAGCTTCAAGTCGTGCACCTGCGCCAAGGCTGCGGGTGCTACGATTTGTGGAGCTGCTCCCGCTTGAAAAACGGGCAGTTCATGGCTAAAACGTTCACGCGATTTGAACCAGGCAAAGCTGGCTTGCAGCCAGCCTTGCGGGGCTAACCAGCGCAGCGTGCGTTGCGCCGGGTTGACAATATCTACCCACTGGCTGTCAAACGCCTTGAGCCGAAACACATGGAAGGGCGCAGCGCTGGCGACCTCGGTAAACAGCGGGCTGGCGGCAAACGCCTTGTAGGTGTCTTCGTGGCGGATCAGCACCTCGTTGGCCCACAAAAAATTCATGTGCACTGCGGCGCTGTCCAAGTCCAGGCTGCCACTGGGAAAGCGCGCCAGCGGCGACGACGGATGGGTCGATACCTCGCTTTGCAACTGGTAGATGGCTGGGCCGACCGGGGCCGATTCCATGTACAAGCCCTCCAGCACCGGGCGGCCGCCCAGAAACATCGGCAGTGCTTCCAGGGCGCGGGTCGAGCCGATGTCGTTGTTGGCCGGGTCGTGCTCAAACGTCAGGCGCGGGCTATTCAGTTGGCCGGAGAGCGCCGGGAACAGTTGACTCAAGCGCTGCCACTGCGGTTTGGCCTCTAAGCCGCTGTGGTTCCACAAACCCCAGTCAGGGGCGGCTACCACTTGCAGACCGGTCCACCCCACCAAAGCCAGAGCGGCGGCAACCGACAGCAGGCGCCAACCCCAGCACGCCAACGTTGGCATGGCAGCACCCAGCCGCAGCAGTAAGGCGCCCCACGCCCAGCCACACGCCAGACCGCCAAACAGCCAGACAAACGGAAAAA
>JAQTSL010000091.1:4400-11454 GCA_028711355.1 Rhodoferax sp. | reverse complement strand
CCGCATCGCCGACATGAAAATGCAGTTGGAGCTGGCGCGTTCCATGAGCTACTACGCCAGCCTGAAGCTGGGCGCGCCGACGCCTGAGCGCCGCGCCGCACTGGCGCGCGCCAAGGTGCAGTTGGGCCAGTCGATGCGCTTGGTCGGCCAGCAGTCGGTGCAACTGCACGGTGGCATTGGCGTCACCGACGAATACATCGGCAGCCACTACTTCAAAAAACTGACCCAATTGGAGCTGAGCTTTGGCGACAGCCTGCACCATCTGGGTGAAGTGTCAGCGCGCATGACCGACACCGCGGGGGTGTTTGCGTAACGCGATCATCCTGTCAAACGCGCATCCAGCCAGCCGCGCAGGCTGTTGATAAAGGCGATCGCTTGCACCCGCGGCAGGTCTGGCAGGCGCACCACGGCTTCGATCAGGCGGCCTTCTTGCAACGCCACTGCGCGGCCCACCCCAGCGAGCAAGCCACAGTGCAGCGGCGGCGTCACCCAGCGGCCGTCCAGCAGCAGGGCGATATTGCCGCGCGTGCATTCGGTCAGCTCACCAGCCGGGTTGTAGAGCAGGGTGTCAAAGACGCTGGGGTCGGTCGGTGCAAAGGCCTCGTAGTGCGCGCGGCGAGTGGTTTTGAAGCGCGTGAATTGGCTGTCAAATGCTTCAAAAGGTGTAGCTGCCAGCGCAATATGGATAAGTCCTGGAGGCTCTTTTAATCTGAATATTTCGGCACGTGGCCGACCTCGGGCGTCCAACCGCAGGCGCACTCGCCAAGCGCTGCCAGCGCCCGGCACTGGTGGTTGCTGGGTGGCTGCCCGGTCAGCCGCGCTTGGGACCGCAGTATTGGCTGCCATACCCTGCAAAACGGCCCGCACCGACGGCTCATCAAACGCATAGCCAAAATGCTTTGCAGCGCTTGATAAACGAGCCAGGTGCGCAATCAAATGCGGGTACTGTCCGGACTCCAGCCGGAGTGTTTCGAGCAGTTCAAACGGCATGCTGGCGCGGTCCAAAAATACGCGCTTGTGTTGCCATTCCTGCCATTCGGCCGGCGCCGTGGCGTCTGACGTGATGCCGCTGCCGACGCCGTAGCGCGCCTGCGTGCCGCGCAACGTGACGGTGCGAATCGCCACGTTAAAAGTGGCGTGCCCGCCCGGTCGCACCAGGCCAACGGCACCGCAATAAACGCCCCGCGCGGCCGGCTCCAGCGCGCGGATGGCGTGCATCGCCTGCACCTTGGGCGCACCGGTGATCGAGCCGCACGGAAACAGCGCACCAAACACCTCGCTCAAACGGGTGCCAGGGCGCGTCTGCGCGCACACGTCAGACACCATCTGGTGCACCGTCGGTAGCGTCTGCACCGCAAACAGTTGGGGCACCTGCACGCTGTGTGGCTGGGCGATGCGCGAAACGTCGTTGCGCAGCAGGTCAACGATCATCACGTTTTCGGCGCGCTCTTTGGGCGAGGCCAGCATCGCCTGCACCAGCGCGTCGTCTTGCGCTGCGTCGCTGCCACGCGGCGCAGTGCCTTTCATCGGGCGCGTCAGCAAACGCCCGCCCAATTCGCCGTGTGATGCGCCGCCCGACGCAATGCTTACGCCATCGGCTTTGCCAGCGCCGATCGGCTGCCAGTCAAAGAACAGCTCGGGCGAGACCGATAGCAGTTGCTCGGAGCCGGCGTCAATAAAAGCCGCATAGCCACCGGGCTGGGCGCGCTGCAAGCGGTCAAACAGGGCCAACGGGTCACCGGCAAACGCGCCTTGCAACAGCGTGGTGTAGTTGATCTGGTAATAGCGGCCAGCGGCGATGTCGCTGTGGATACGCGCCATAGTGGCGTCAAATTCAGTGCGCGCAAGCAGGCTGTACCACTGCACCTGGGTGTCGGCGTCGTCTGCTGCGGGTGCTGTTGGCCAGGGCCGGGGCGCTGCAAAAACGCCAAACCAGGCCAGCGGGCCGTCGGCCGGGTCTGCCGGATAAACCTGCAACGCCGCATCAAAGGCGGGCGCTGCCTCATAGCGCACATAGCCCACGCACCAGCGGCCTTGCTGCGCGGCGGCGTGCACCGCGTCCAGCACCGGTTTGACCTGGTCGAGCGAGTCTGCCACCAGCGTTTGTAGCGGCGCGGCAAACGCGCAACGCACGGCGGCATCGGTGCCGTGCGGGTCGCAAAAGTCAATCAGCACAGTCGTCGAAGGTGGCGGCTTCATGCGGGTCAGTAAGTATGTGGTCGGATTGGCATAAGAACGTTTGCGCAGGGCCTCAACAAGCTAGCGGGCGCTTACATGGGGCGCCAGCCCGCTGGCGGTCAGCAGCAACACCCGGTCGGCGCGCTGGGCGGCGGTGACCGAATGCGTTACCAGCACCATGGCCGCACCGTGCGTGCGCGTCTGGCTGATCAGCGCATCCATCACACGTTCGGCGGTGTGCGGGTCAAGGTTGCCAGTGGGCTCGTCGGCCAGTAGCAGCATCGGCTGGTGGATCAAGGCGCGCGCAATCGCCACCCGTTGCAACTGGCCGCCGCTGAGCTGCTGGGGCAGGCGCTCGCCCAGGCCGGCCAAGCCCACCGCGTCCAGCATCGACAGCACACGCGCGTCGTCATGGCGGCCTAGCAGCATCAGCGGCAGCGCCACGTTTTGTGCCACGCTCAGGTGCGGCAGCACGTGAAAGGCCTGAAACACAAAGCCTGTCTTTTCACGCCGCAAGCGCGCCAACTGGTCGTCACTCTGCGCGCCCAGGTCCAGCCCGTCGAGCAGCACGCTGCCGTCATTCCAACTGTCCAGTCCGGCCATGCAGTTGAGCAGCGTTGATTTGCCCACGCCCGATTCGCCAATGATGGCGACAAACTCGCCCGGCGCAACCGTCAGCGACACATTGCTGAACACCGGCACGACACCGAAACGTTTGGACAGGGTTTGAATGATCAGGCTCAAAGCGCCACGGTGAGTTGTTTTGCGGGTAGGAGAAGTGGACGCATAGGTAAAAAATGTTTCTAGAAGCAGCAAACCGAACCAAGTGTACGCAACCGCCGTTGCCTCACTTCATGCCCGCTGCGGCGTAAAAAACTGAACCCGGTTGCGCCCTGCGTCCTTGGCCTGGTACATCGCCTGGTCAGCCCATTTGAGGATGTCTTCGGGTGGCGCTTGAGTGCCAAGAAAGAGCACCACGCCGATGCTGGCACTACAGTGATGCTCGACCCTGTCGGGGCCCTGGCCTTCTGGTGGCAGCCAGAGCAAGTAGGGTTCAGCCAGACTGAGACGGATCTTCTCGGCAATGATGGCAGTCTGGGCGGTGGACGTTGCCAAGTCAGTGTCGAGTGCACCCAGCATCACCACAAATTCGTCGCCGCCGTAGCGTGTCACAGTGTCGATCTCGCGCACGCCAGCACTCAAACGCCGCGCCACCTCCACCAGCAGTTTGTCGCCGGCAAGGTGCCCATGCTGGTCATTGAGCGGCTTGAAATTGTCGAGATCGAGCATCATCAGCGCGCAAAAATTGCCGCTGCGCTTACTCGCTGCCATGGTCTGACCCAAACGGTCACCGAGCAGGCGGCGATTGGGCAATTGGGTGAGCGGGTCATAGAAGGCGAGCTGGCGCATTTGTTCCTGCATCTGTCTGCGCTCGGTAATGTCATGCGTGACCGCAAGGTGCACCCTCTGGCCTTGCTCAAGCATGGGCGTGGCGTGCGACTCCAGCCAGCGCCGCCCGCCCTTGAGGCCGATCACTTCGAATTGCAGTTGCAGCGTCTCACCCGCCAGCACGCGCTGGTGGAAAGCGGTAAACGCCGCCCGGTGTTCCGGTGCGACCAGGTCAAACACCGACTGACCGCGCACCTGTTCCAGCGAGTCGGCTTGGATCATCGCCAGGCCCGCCGGATTCATTTGCAGCAAACGCCCCTGCGCATCGACAATCTTGATGCATTCGGGCTCGGTCTGAAAAATGGTTTGCAATTGCAATTGGTTCGCCTGCAACGCGGCTGTCTGCTCCTGCACCCTTTGTTCCAGCATTTCGTTGGCCGTCTGCACCTCGTCAAACTGCACCGTCAGCAATTCAGACATTTCCCTGAAATGGCCGATCAAGTGATTGGTCTCAATGATCGCCGTCTGGGGCCATGCGATTTCCTGGTCATCAGTGCCCAGACGCCTTGGCAGATCGTGCGTCAAAACGTTCAGAATATCAACCGTGCGGGTCATCCGGCGACTGAGCCATTCGGCCAGCGCCAAGGCACCGAGCAACAGCACAAACAACTCAATCAAATGGCGCGTGTAGCTCTCAAAGAGTGCGCTCTGAAACGGTGCCACCGGCTGCTCCAGAATCAACTGCCACTCCGACAACTTGCCAATAGGGCTTTGCGCCACATAGAACGAATCTCGCCAGCGCTCCGAAATGGACCGCCCGGGCCGCGCCAGCGGCACCCATTGGCTGATCCCGGCGTCGAGCCGATTGAGCTCTCCCGGGCCGCGCTGCATCGGCAGCATGACCGCCTGATCAGGCCGGTTGGACAGGATGATATGGCCGTTTTTGTCCAGCAGCGTGTACAACATCGAATGACTTGAGGTGCTCTGGTCGAGTTGCTCACGAATCTGGCGCAGACTCAGGATGCCAGTGACGTAGCCGCCATAGTGCCCCGCAACCAGCACCGGTGCGCGCACTGCGACCATCGGCCCGGGTAGGCCGACCCGGTCCAGCAGAACTTCGGACACCATCGGTTGCAGGGTTCGCTTGAGGTCGGCAATATAAGGACGGTCAGCAAAATTTTTGCCAATGGTGGCGCGGCCCAATGCATCGGCCAGCGGGTAATAGGCGGTGACCGTGGCCTGGCTGTCCATCAGGCCGACGCGCAAAAAGTTCGGGTCCGCTCTTTGCGCCTGTTCCAGGTGCGCTTGCATCGCTGGCGCAGACTGGCTACTGGCCATCAACGCCAGACTTTGAACCGCAGATTTTCTGTTGCTGATCCAGGTTTCGAGATACCAATTCAAGCGCCGAGCGTCTTGCAGCAACTCGGTGCGAATGGTGTGGTCGGTCGCGGCAAAATCAGCTCGGCCATCCAGCGCCAGCAAGAGCAGCGCCGGGAACAGGACGAAGGCGGCGAGCAGGCTGTAAATAATCTCCCGAAATGAGGTTGGCCGGGTGCGCGAGCGCAGTGCAAAAGCAATCAGCAGCAGGTTGGCGAGCAAGGCATTGGCAATGCCATTGACCGCCTGCTTGATCATCATGACGTTGCTGGCGTTGAGCGGCATCTTCATCACAAAGTGATAGAAGACCAGGACCAGCGGCATGCCGACGATGAGCCAGTACAGGGTGTCGGCCAGCACCAGGCCCAGTTTGAAGCGCCGCGTCAGAGTGCCCACCAGCGCCACCTCCGCCGTCATGATGACGATGGCATACGGGTGCGCCCACAAGACAAAAGTGTAGCTGGCAATCAGCGCCGCTGCCAGCGTGCCCCAGCGCCGTCCAAAGCACTGCAAAGCCAGCAGCGCAAACACGCTGCCAAACAGAAAATCAATATTGAAAAAAACCGGAAAACTGAAATAGTTGCCTGCCAGACCGGCCAGCACTAGAGCCAACAGCAACAAGATGCTGTACTTGCGTTTGGTTTCGTCGTTGACAGTCCAACTTTGCATCATCGTGACGGCGCAAGCCGCTTAGCTTGCGCAAGTGAGGTCATTAGGCGCCGACAGAGCGGGCCTATGAATGACTTGAATCAATAAGTAGGCATTTACTTTGCATTCCAGACAATCAACGCATAAGAAATGCTGTCATGCGAATCTCCGCTGTGGCATAGGGGGGACCTGGTCAACAGCGGCAAGACGCTTTAAACCGAGAAAATCCATTAGGGCTTGGTAGGCCTGCTCAAATGGGCCGAGGTTCTTGTAAAAGCTCATGCGTGAAAAGTTAAATTTCAGTGGATGCAGGTGCCACTCATTTGATGATTTCTGCACCCACAGGTCCGCAGTCCAGGACTTCGCCGCCATGAATGCCAGGGGCAGAAGCGCAGAGTTTCAAGAAATCAGCGGCCAGTTTGAGCACCTGCTCCCGTGCATCCGGCGCGTCGCACGCCACCACCTGCCGCTCGGGCATACTGCGCAGCCAGGTGAGCTGGCGCTTGGCGAGCTGGCGCGTGGCGGCAATGCCTTTGTCGCGCAGGTCGCGCAAAATGGGCGCAGCTTTGATGTTGAGCGCGCCTGGTGCTGCGGCTGCGTCCAGCGCATCCAGATAGTCCCACGCCTGGCGGTAGCCGACGCAGCGCATCGAGGGCAAGTCGGGCTGTAGATCGCCGCGTGCGCGCAAAACTTTAACTTCGTCCAGAAAACCATTGGCCAGCATCGCATCAAAGCGCTCGGCAATGCGCTGGTGCAGCCAGCCACGGTTCAGCGGCTCTAAGGAAATAAAGCCTCTGGCGCTTACTGCATCTGCGCCAGCAGCTTCTTTTTTTGTAGTAAAAAAACTGCTAATAGGTCTGCCTGACAAGCGGTAAACCTCCAGCGCGCGTGAGATGCGTTGCGAGTCCGCCGGGGCCAGCCGGGCGGCGCTGGCCGGGTCCACCTGCGCCAGCTCGGCGTGCAGCGCGGGCCAGCCTTTTTGCGCGGCCTCCTGCTCAATGACCAGGCGAACGGCGGGATCGGCGCGTGGCAGGTCGTCCAGGCCATCGCGTAGCGCCTTGAAGTACAGCATGGTGCCGCCCACCAGTAGCGGCAGTTTGCCGCGCGCGGTGATCTCATGCATCAGCCGGCTGGCGTCGCGCACAAAGTCGGCGGCGCTATAGGCGTGCAGCGGGTCGCGGATGTCGATCAGATGGTGCGGCACGGCCGCCAGCTCAGCCGCGCTGGGCTTGGCGCTGCCGATATCCATGCCGCGATAGACCAGCGCCGAATCGACGCTGATGATTTCCACCGGATGCTGCTGCGCAATCGCCAGCGCCGCCGCCGTCTTGCCCGCCGCCGTTGGGCCGGCCAGCGCGATGTGGCGCGGCATGGGTTAACCGATCTCATCTCCCGCGCGGGGTGCATCTCCCCCGCTGCGCTGCATCAGCCGGTCGAAAGCGGCCATGTCGGCGCGGGCACT
>JAQTSL010000091.1:0-4390 GCA_028711355.1 Rhodoferax sp. | reverse complement strand
GGCCTGCAACATGGCCAGTTTCTCAGCTACAGCAATGCTCACAAACTGGTTGATGCTGATGCCGTCCTGCTTGCTGAACTGTTCCACGCCGGTGCGGATCGAGCGCGGCAACCGAAGCGGGTACGTGCTTAATTGGCTCATGTCAAACTCCTTAAAAATGGGCCAGGCTGGGTAACTGACAACCCAAACCGGGTCGCAGCACTGGCAAAGTGTTTCACATTGAAGGTCAGCAGCGCCTGCGCCGATGCATTGATTGCAGCTTCCAGAACAAGTTCGTCAGCCGGATCGCGCAGTTGGGGCCGCCATAAAAAATGCACATCAACCGGGGTCATTAGGTGCGCCAGACCGTCCAGATAGATGCTCACGTCCGACGGCTTCAAATCCGCCGCCTGAGCGTGTTCAGGTCTGCAGCACACGGCCTCATACTCCATGAACAAGCTGACGCTGGCGGCCAGGGTCATATCTCCCCGGCGAGCGCGGCGCAGCAACTCAGCCGACGCACCCGCGGGGCTGCGCAATGCAGCAACGATTGTGTCTGTATCCATCACGATGACCATTGTCAAATAGTATCACGGGTGATGAAGCTTTCACGTCAGGCGGGTGGCAAATCAGTGCAGCGCTGCGCCAACGCATCAATGCGTGTGCCGCACCCGCAGCAGTTCGTCCAGAATCAGGCAAACCGCGCCAACGCTGATGGCGGCGTCGGCCACATTGAAGACCGGGAAGTGGCCTGCGGCAAACAGGGGGGCAAGCCAGCCCCAGTGAAAGTCCAAAAAATCCACCACATAACCGTGCAGCAGCCGGTCGATCACGTTGCCTAAAGCCCCGCCCAGAATCAGCGCCAGCGCAAAAGCAAACAGTTTTTGCCCAGCGTGCGACTTGAGCATCCAGACGATCAGCAGCGCCGCTGCGATGCCCACGCCGGTAAACAGCCAGCGCTGCCAGCCACCCGAGCCGGCCAGAAACGAGAACGCCGCGCCGCTGTTGTGCACCCGCACCACGTTAAAAAAAGTTGTCACCGGCGTGCTATCGCCCAGTTGGTAATAGCCCAGGATCAGCACTTTGGTGAACTGGTCGGCCAGCAGCACGATGGCCGCCAGCGCCAGCCAGGGTAGCCATGACGCAGCGGCGGGTTGAAAGCCTGCCGATTTAAAGCCGGCACCGGGTCGGCCGCCGCCTGGCTTGCCGGGGCGCGCCATCAGGCTACCGCGCGGGTTTCGCCGCTACCGGCCAGATTGCTGACGCAGCGCGGGCACAGCGTCGGGTGCGCCGAGCTGGTGCCCAACTGTTCACTGTAATGCCAGCAGCGTTCACATTTAACGCCTTTTGCGGCGCTGGTCCTTATCGATAGTGCGTTACCAGCTACCAGATCAATAGTGGAGGTGATGAAAACAAACTTCAGGTCAGCGCCCAGACTGATCAGCAGCGCGTGGTCTTCTGGGGGAACCGTCAGCTCGATCGCCGCTTGCAGCGACGAGCCCACCTGGCCTTGTACGCGCAGCGCCTCAATGTCTTTGTTGACGGCGTCACGCAGCTCGCGGATGCGGCCCCACTTGGCCAGCAGCGCTGCGTCGGGGCTGCTGAGCATGCCGTAGATATCCATGAAGATCGACTCGCGCGTAGGAACGGGCGTTTTGCCCTGCGCGCCCAGCACGGCCCAGGCTTCTTCGGCGGTGAAGCTCAAAAACGGCGCCATCCAGCGCAGCATGGCCTGCGTGATCTGCCACAGTGCGGTTTGGGCGCTGCGCCGCGCCAGCGAGTTGGCTTGCGTGGTGTAGAGGCGGTCTTTGAGCACGTCCAGGTAAAACGCGCCCAGGTCTTCGCTGCAATAGATTTGCAGCTTGGCCACCACCGGGTGAAATTCATAGACCTCAAAATGCGTCAGTACTTCGGCCTGCAACTGCGCCGCGCGGCTCACGGCCCAGCGGTCGATCTCCAGCATCTGCGCCAGCGCCACGGTGTCGGTAGTCGGGCTGAAGTCGTTGGTGTTGGCGAGCAAAAATTTCAACGTGTTGCGCACCCGACGGTAGGTATCGACCACACGCGCCAGAATCTTGTCGTCGCCGGCAATGTCACCCGAATAGTCGCTGGCTGCTACCCACAAGCGGATGATCTCGGCGCCGAGTTTTTCAGAGGTCTTTTGCGGATCAACGCCGTTGCCCGCACTCTTGCTCATCTTGTGGCCCTTGGCATCGACGGTAAAGCCGTGCGTGAGGATGGCTTTGTAGGGCGCGCGGTCATACATCGCGCAGGCGGTGAGCAAACTGGAATGGAACCAGCCGCGATGCTGGTCGTGGCCTTCCAGGTACAGGTCGGCCTCGGGGCCGTCTTGGTGCCCGGCACCGGCGTGTGAACCTTTGAGCACCGTGGTGTGCGTGGTGCCCGAGTCAAACCACACCTCCAGAATGTCGCTACTCTTGGTGTAGTCGGGCGCGTCGGCCTGGCAGTCCAGTGTGGCAAAGATGTCTTCGACGCTGGCTTTGCTCCAGGCCTCGATGCCACCGTGCTCCACCAGGTTCGCCGCGACGTCCAGAAACTCCATGGTTTTGGGGTGCAGCTCGCCCGTTTCTTTGTGCAAAAAGAACGGCAGTGGCACGCCCCAACTGCGCTGGCGGCTGATGCACCAGTCGGGCCGCCCGGCGATCATGTCGCGCAGGCGTACCTTGCCGTTTGCCGGGTAAAACGCTGTATTTTCAATAGCTGCCAGCGCAGTCTGCCTGAGCGTTAGCGGCGCTTTGTCCTTGGTAAAAATACCCTCGCCCTGGTCCATGCGGATGAACCATTGCGCCGCTGCGCGGTAAATCACCGGGCTCTTGTGGCGCCAGCAGTGCGGGTAGCTGTGGGTGATATCCGACGTGGCAAACAGCCGATCCGCGTCGCGCAGCGTGCTGATCACCACTGGGCAGGCTTTCCAGATGTATTGGCCGCCAAACAGTGGCAGGTCAGTCGCATAAACACCGTTGCCCTGCACCGGGTTTTGAATCTGGTCGTAGGCCATGCCGTGGGCGACACAACTGTTGAAGTCTTCTACGCCGTAAGCAGGCGCAGAGTGGACGATGCCGGTGCCGTCGGTGGCGCTCACGTACTCGGCCAGATAGACCGGGCTGAAGCGGTCATAACCGGCATCCACGTGTGCCAGCGGGTGCCTGAAGTTGACGCCGCCCAGCGCCTTGCCGTTGGTTGTGGCCAGCACGTTGCCGGTCAAGCCAAAGCGTTCCATGCATGATGCGACCAGGTCCTGCGCCAGTACCAGCAGGCCGCGTTCGGTGTCCACCAGTGCGTAGGTGAGTTCCGGGTGGGCGTTGAGCGCCTGGTTGGCGGGAATGGTCCAGGCGGTGGTGGTCCAGATCACGGCAAAAGCGTCTTTGGCCAGCGCGTTCAGGCCAAAGGCAGCGGCCAGCTTGGCGGGTTCGGCGCACAAAAAGCCGACGTCGAGCGTTTGCGATTTTTTGTCGGCGTATTCGATCTCGAACTCGGCCAAGCTGGAGCCACAGTCAAAGCACCAGTACACGGGTTTGAGGCCACGATAGACAAAGCCACGTTCAATGACGCGTTTGAAGGCGCGAATTTCGTCTGCTTCGTTGCGCAAATCCATGGTGCGGTAGGGGTGGTCCCAGTCGCCCAGCACGCCCAGGCGCTTGAAGTCAACCCGTTGCAAATCGATTTGCTCGGTGGCGTAGGCGCGGCTCTTGGCCTGCATCTCGTCACGCGCCAGGTTGCGGCCAAACTTCTTTTCAATCGCGTTTTCAATCGGCAGGCCGTGGCAGTCCCAACCAGGGATGTAGGCTGCGTCCAGGCCTTTGAGCTGGCGCGCCTTGACGATCATGTCTTTCAGAATCTTGTTGACCGCGTGGCCCATGTGAATCTGGCCGTTGGCGTAGGGCGGGCCGTCGTGCAGCACAAATTTGGGCGCACCGCAGCGCGCGGCGCGCAGCTTTTGGTAAATGCCTTGCTGTTCCCATTGCTTGACCCATTGCGGCTCGCGCTTGGGCAGGTCGCCCCGCATCGGGAACGGCGTGTCGGGCAGGTTCAGCGTGCTGCGATAGTCAGTTTTGCCGGGTGTTTTCGCTTGCGGGTCTTGAGTGGTCATTTTGGGTGCTGAGTAGCAAAGGTGGCACGGACATCCTGGCAGTCTTGACGAATGCCAGTGGTCCATGCGTCCAGGGATTCGTCGTTGAGTTCGTCGTGCAATGGGTACGGTGACGCGTTGGGCCTGATTTTACTTGAGGCCCTTGTGGTGCCAGGTGGTACGGCCGAAAGCGCTATTGATCCGGCCCGATGAAGTTTTAAGCCGCATATTTGACGTGCCGATCCTGAAAGTAGCCAATCACCCGCTCGGGCGACTGCTCCAACATTGCCATGTGCTCAGTTGCTGCCCGGTGTAATGTTG
>JAQTSL010000400.1:1452-2893 GCA_028711355.1 Rhodoferax sp. | reverse complement strand
ATACTCGCGCGCCACCGAACGTACCGCCTCGTTCATGGCCTGGTTGTTGTGGGTGGTGGACACAATCAGGTTGCAGCGCGTGACCAGGTCGTCGTCGCCCACATCGTAGTCGTGAATCAGCGTGCCACGCGGGGCTTCAATCATGCCGACACCGCTGCGTTGACGCACGCCGCTTGTCAACAGGTCACCGGACAGCAGCGCCGGGTCTTGCAACAACTGGGCAATCACCTCCACCGCGTGCAGCAGCTCGATCATGCGTGCCCAGTGGTAGGCCAATGAGCCGTTGATCAGCTCGCCCTGGCCCCAGGCGACAAAGGCCTGGCGTTCAATTTCAGCCCGCTCGCTGGGAATGAAGTCGCAATTTTGCACCCGTGCCAATGGGCCCACGCGGTACCAACCCTGCTGCGCGCCCAGGCTCTTGAGGTGCGGGAACTTCATGTAGCTCCACGACCTCACTTCTTCTTCAATCACCTCCCCGTAGCGCTGGTCGTCCAGCCCGTCAAACAAAATGAGCCCCATGGGGTCACGGGCACGCAGCACGCCGTCATACAAATCCATCGCTCCGTCGGCGCGCACCAGTGACAGCAGGTTGGAATTGAAGCTGCCAAAGCGGTTGTACAGCGCCGGGTTTTGCGCGTGCAATTGCTTGACCAGGTCCACCGCGTCTTGCGCCCATTGCAGCATTTGCGGCAAATCGGCCAGCAGCGTATCGCGCTCTTGCAGGGTGACCAGCTTGTTGATGCCACCGGGCACCGCGCCGGTGCCATGCACCCGCTTGCCCGAGGTGATGCGGATGATTTCCTGGCCAAACTTGCGCAACAAAATGCCCTTTTTGGCGATGTCAGGGTGCGCTTGCGCCACGCCCACAATGTTGCGCTGGGCCAGCGCCGAATCAAAACCAAACAGCAAGTCGGGCGAACTCAAATGAAAGAAATGCAGCGCGTGCGACTGTAGTATTTGCCCGTAGTGCATCAGGCGACGCACCGCCGTGGCGCTGGCCGTGACTGGCGTGGCGCCCAAGATGCGATCAAACGCCTTGGCTGCGGCCAGGTGGTGCGACACCGGGCAGATGCCGCACAGGCGCTGCACCATCACCGGCACCTCCCAGTACGGGCGGCCTTCAATGAATTTCTCAAAGCCGCGAAACTCCACAATGTGCAGTCGCACCTGCTCAATGTGGTTGTGCGCGTCCAGCAGCAAGGTGACCTTGCCGTGGCCTTCCACGCGCGAGACCGGATCAATCGCCACCCGGCGCAAGCCCTCGGGGTGAGCGGCGGTTTCTAGTGCAAAAGTCATTTTGTTTCTTTCTAAAGTGTTGAGGACAGAGCTGGCTCGCTGCGCGTAGCTGCGGTCTGTCCCGCAATATCTCAGTCAGTTGAGGACAGAGCTGGCTCGCTGCGCGTAGCTGCGGTCTGTCCCGCAATATCTCAGTCAGTTGAGG
>JAQTSL010000400.1:0-1352 GCA_028711355.1 Rhodoferax sp. | reverse complement strand
CCGCAATATCTCAGTCAGTTGAGGACAGAGCTGGCTCGCTGCGCGTAGCTGCGGTCTGTCCCGCAATATCTCAGTCAGTTGAGGACAGAGCTGGCTCGCTGCGCGTAGCTGCGGTCTGTCCCGCAATGTTTCAGTCATAGTGAATCAGCGCCTGCGCCAGTTGCGGCGTGCGTCCGGCCAGCAGGTCTTTCAAAAAAGACCAGATGGCATCAGCGCTGGGTGGGCAGCCGGGCAAAAAATAGTCCACATGCACCACCTCGTGGATCGGGTGCACCCGGTTTAGCGGCAGCGGCAGCTCGGGGTCGTTGGGCACCTGGCTGATGCTAACCGTGCCGCGTTGCGTGCAATAAACATCGCATAGCATCTGGCCCACGTCACGCTGGTTGCGCTGCGCCGGCAGGCCGCCGTTGATGGCGCAGGCACCGACCGCCACCAGGGTTTTGCAATGCGAACGGAACTCGCGCAGCACCTGCACGTTTTCAGCGTTGCACAAGCCACCTTCGATCAAACCCAAATCGCATTGACCGATGGTCTTGATGTCGGTCAGCGGCGAACGGTCAAACTCGACGTGTTCCAGCAGTTCCAGCAGGCGCTCGTCAATGTCCAAAAACGACATGTGGCAGCCAAAGCAACCGGCCAGCGACACCGTGGCAACTTTCAGCTTGCGCGGACCGTGTACCGGTTGCAATCGGTTTTCTGCGCGGTTCATGGTGCGGCCTCTTCACTCTCTGACACGGGATGAATGTCAAAACGTCGCGCGCCAATGGGGGTTCTGAAGCCCCGGCGCTTGGACAGCAGGGCACCCACCGGACACACATGCATCGCCTTGTCGGTCGCGGCCAAGGTGCTGTCGCCCAGCAGGCCGCTCGCGCTATTGACCAGCAGATGCGCGCCAATGCCGTGACCGCCGATGGCAAACACATTCTTGCCGTCCAGATCGCGGCTGGCGCGCACGCACAGCTCGCACAAAATGCAGCGATTCAGGTCCAGCAGCACGTCGGGGTGGCTGGCATCGACCTTGCGGTTGGGGTAAAACTCTTCAAAGTGCGGGCCGGTCATACCGGCCTCATACGCGGTGGCCTGCAAGCGGCAATTGCCACTTTTTTCGCACGACGGGCAAAAGTGGTTGCCCTCGACAAACAGCATCTGTAGCAGCGTGCGGCGCAGGGTGCGCAGCTCTTCGGTATTGCTCTGGACGTTTTGCCCGGTACTGGCCAGCACGGTACAGGCCGAGCCCATGCGCCCGTTAACCTTGACCGTGCACAGCCGGCACGACCCATGCGGATGAAAGCCCTCATGCCAGCACAGGTGCGGAATGTAGCCGCCAGCGCGTATGACGACTTGCAAAATGG
>JAQTSL010000399.1 GCA_028711355.1 Rhodoferax sp. | reverse complement strand
AAGGCCCCACCTTCCGTGATGATTTGTACCCGCAGTACAAGGCCAACCGCTCGCCGATGCCAGACGACTTGCGCGCCCAGATTGAGCCGATTCACGAAGTGGTGCGCCTGCTGGGATGGAAAGTGTTGGCGGTGCCTGGTGTCGAGGCCGACGACGTGATCGGCACGCTGGCGGGCGCTGCGGCCGCGCAGGGCTTGACAGTGGTGGTCAGCAGCGGTGACAAGGACCTGGCGCAACTGGTCAATGAGCGCATCACCATCATTGACACCATGAACGGCAAGCGCCGCGACGTGGCCGGCGTGACGGCTGAATTTGGCGTGCCACCGCACTTGATGCGCGACTACCAGAGTCTGGTGGGCGACAGCATCGACAACGTGCCCGGCGTAGCCAAGGTCGGCCCCAAAACCGCCGCTAAATGGTTGAACGAATATGGCTCGCTCGACGCCATCGTGGCGCGCGCCACTGAGATCAATGGCGCTGTCGGCGAGAGCCTGCGTGCGTCGCTGGACTGGCTGCCGACCGCGCGCACGCTCGTCACAATCAAAACCGACTTCGACCTGACGCCCTGGCTACCCGCTTTGCCTGCTCTTAATGATATAGCTGTTGGTGCAATGGATACAAGCGCCTTAGCCGTTTTTTATGAAAAGTACGGATTCAAAAGCCTGGCCCGCGCGCTAGCTACTGCAACGTCAGAAACCGCCGGTTCAGGAATTGGGGTCAGATCCGCGTCGCGAAGCGACGACGGCTCTGACCCCAATTCCGTGCGTCAACCCTCCCAGGAGCGCGATCTTTTTGACGACTTGCAACCACCACCCGCCTCCAGCGTCACCGCGGTCCATTACGACACGATCTTGAGCTGGAACGCGTTTGACAACTGGTTTGCCAAACTGCAAGCCGCCGATCTGGTCGCCATCGACACCGAAACCACCTCGCTCAACGAAATGCGCGCGCTCATCGTCGGTATCAGTTTCAGCGTCGCCCCCGGCGCGGCGGCCTACATCCCGCTGGCGCACGCCTACCCCGACGCCCCTGCGCAGTTGCCGCTGGATCAAGTGCTGGCGCGCATGAAACCCTGGCTGGAAGATGCGGCCAGGCCGAAGCTGGGCCAGCACGTCAAATACGACCGCCATGTGTTTGCCAACCATGGCATCGAAGTGCAGGGCTACGCGCACGACACCATGCTGCAAAGCTACGTGCTCGAAGTCCACAAGCCACATGGCCTGGCCAGCCTGGCCGAACGCCACTTGGGGCGCAGTGGCATCAGCTTTGAAGACTTGTGTGGCAAGGGCGTCAACCAAATCTGCTTTGATCAGGTCGATATTGCCAAGGCCGCAGAGTATTCGTGTGAAGACTCTGACCTGACGCTCGACGTTCATCGCACACTGTGGCCGCTGCTGGAGCGTGACGACAAGTTGCGTTTTGTCTATGAGCTGGAGATCAAAAGCAGCGAGGCGCTGTACCGCATTGAGCGCAACGGCGTGCTGATCGACGCGCCCATTTTGGCCACCCAAAGCCATGAGCTGGGCCAGCGCATTCTGCAACTGGAAAAAGAGGCACACGACCTGGCCGGGCAACCCTTTAACCTGGCCAGCCCCAAGCAGATTGCCGATATCTTTTTTACCAAGCTCGGTTTGCCGGTGGTCAAAAAGACACCCACCGGTTCGCCCAGCACCGACGACGAAGTGCTGCAAAAACTGGCCGAAGATTACCCACTGCCAGCCAAGATTCTGGAACACCGTGGCCTGGCCAAACTCAAGGGCACTTACACCGACAAATTGGCGCAACTGGCCAACCCGCGCACCGGGCGTGTGCATACCCATTACGCGCAAGCGGTGGCGGTGACCGGGCGATTGAGTAGCAACGACCCCAATCTGCAAAATATTCCGGTGCGCACGCCCGAGGGCCGTCGTGTGCGCGAGGCTTTTGTGGCGCCACCCGGCTGCCTGATCGCCAGCGCTGACTACAGCCAGATTGAGCTGCGCATCATGGCGCACATCAGCGGCGACGCAGCCTTGTTGCTGGCGTTTCACGACGGCATGGACGTGCACCGCGCTACCGCCTCCGAGATTTTTGGCATTGACACCGCGCAGGTGACCAGTGAGCAGCGCCGTTACGCCAAGGTCATCAACTTTGGCTTGATTTACGGCATGAGCGCATTTGGTGTGGCCCGCGCGCTGGGCATCGACAACACCGCGGCCAAAAATTACGTGACGCGCTACTTTGAGCGCTACCCCGGTGTCAAGCACTACATGGAAAGCACCCGCGCGCTGGCCAAAGCGCAGGGCTATGTGCAAACCGTGTTTGGTCGCCGGCTGTACCTGCCCGAGATCAATTCACCCAACGGCCCGCGCCGTGCCGGGGCCGAGCGTGCTGCCATTAACGCGCCGATGCAGGGCACCGCGGCCGACCTGATCAAGCTGGCGATGGTCAAGGTGCAAAACGTGATTGACGCGCAGCAACTGGCGACCAAAATGATCATGCAGGTGCACGACGAACTGGTGTTTGAGGTGCCGCAGGCCGAGCTCGACTGGGTGCGCCACGAGGTGCCAAAGCTGATGGCCGGCGTGGCGCAGCTCCGGGTGCCGCTGCTGGCCGAAGTAGGCGTTGGGCCGAACTGGGACCGGGCGCATTGACACGCTTTTTTCACAGTACAGTACTGGCTAACGGCCATGGCATTGAGGTTACCCCGAAACATGACAGATGGCTGTTATTGCGGACTCGATCCGCAATCCATGGTTGCAGCAGATTTTTTGTCGAGACGGTAGCTGAATTGGGGCCAGATCCGGCCGCGCAGCGGAACGGCTCTGACCCCAATTCTGCGGGTTGTTTGATGCTTCGGGTTGGCGTTGCTGCCATGAAAAGTTGACAAGAGTTGCTGGAGAACATAGACGTGGATT
>JAQTSL010000398.1 GCA_028711355.1 Rhodoferax sp. | reverse complement strand
CCCAGCAGCACGCTGGTCAATTGCAGACCGCTGGCGCAACCGGCCAGATGCCGTACCCACAGGCTGACCAACACATGGCCGCGAGCTTGTTCCGCGCCCTTTTTGCCTTGCCACAGCGCACCGGGGCGCTCACACAGTTGCAGGCAGGCCGTTGCAGCGCTGCCAATTCGATCACTGCCACCTGGGCCGCGCAAACCGTCCAGCACACCGCTCAGGCACAAGCCGTCTTCAAAGTCCAGCTCGACTGGCTGCGCGTCCAGCACCAGCGGATAGCGCATTTGCCACGGTTCGCGGCGCGCGTGGACTTCGGCGACCACGTCAAGCAAGCTGTGGGCGCTGCGCTCGCCAAAAGCGGCCAGGGGCAACTGGCCAGAGCCCTGCAATTGCAGTAAAGCCTGGGCGCTGTCGCCGCGCTGCAGCGCCAGCGTGCCCAACTGGTGTTGTTGCAAGGCGTTCAGGGCAAACGGCTCATCGGGCTCAAACAGGTCATCCAACTGATCGAGCGTGGTTTGCAGGTGGTTCCTGAAAAACACTTCCACCGGAGCCCGCAGCAGGCGCTGCAAGTCGTCCAGCGTCAGGCTGGTGGGACCAGCCAGACCTGGGTTCAGTGCGGCATCGACGACGACAACAACGTTGAAGGCGACCGCGTTAACAGCCGCACCGTCCCCGGCGGGCGCCCTTATCACTTCGTTATTGATAGCTGTTTGCGCTTTCTCTACCTGCGCTGTAGCCCAATCTTGATCATAAGTTGCAAAGCCGGACCCAGCTTCAAAATAGACCCGTGAAAACGGCTGTAGCGGCTGCACCTGCGCGCCGTGGGCGGGTTCCCACAAGGCGTTGACATGGTCCAGCAACTGCGCCACCAGCACCGAAGGTGGCCGCACCGAGTTGTCGGTGGCGCTGTGGCCTTGCCAGCTCACATACAGCTTTTGGCGGGCTGACAGGATCGCTTCCAGAAACAGATAGCGGTCGTCCTCGCGGCGCGAGCGGTCGCCGGCACGCCAACTGCTGGCCATCAGATCAAAGTCGCGCGCGGCTTGCACGCGCGGGTAAGCGCCGTCGTTCAGGCCCAACAGCGCAATCACCGCAAACGGGATCGAGCGCATTGGCATCAGTGTGCCAAACTGCACGCCGCCGCCAAAAAAACGCTGCTGCAGGCTGCCCACCTCAATGCTGGCCAGCCAATGCTCACGCACCACCGGTAGCGGCAGCGGGGTGTCCAGGTGCGCTGCTTCACAGGCATCCAGCCAGCTTTGCAGCGGCTCCAGCACGCGGGCGATGGTGCGTTCGTCCGCATCGTCGGCCGGGGCAAAAAAACGTTGCACCAGTGCTGTCAGGGTGCGACCCCACTCGGTGGGGGTGTGGTCTTGGGACAGCGCGGCCAGCGTGTCGGTGGTGGCTTGCAACCAGTCCAGCAGCGCGGCCATTAACGGCGCGCTCAAGCCACTCAAGGCGGGTTGCGCCAGGGTGCCATGCCACACGCCGCCCTCGTCTGCGACCAAGCCCTCGCCCTCCTCTGCGCTAATACCTGGTGGGGCGTTCAACCCGGCACCCAGCGCATAGCCCAGCAGCAGACGGCGCAGGCCAAAAGCCCAGGTGTTTTGCGCCAAGCCTGGCGTGCCTGCGGGCAGACCCCAGAGCTGACGGTGCGCGCCGTCCAGCCCCCAGCGGACACCGGCGGTGGCCAGCCAGTCTTGCAGCACCTGCACGTCGGCCTCAGACACTTTAAAGCGCTGGCGCACCGCCGCCACTTCAAACAGGCTAGCCCATTCCAGCAAGGTCAGGCGCGCCGTGGGCAGGCTCAACAGTTGTTCCAGCGCCTGCACCAGCGGCGCACTGCGCGCAGTGGTGTCGGCCACGGCATACGGGATGAAACCGGCTTGCCCGGGCGCAAAGCGGCCAAACACAGCCTGAATGTGCGGCGCAAAGACCTCCATGTCGGGCACCATCACCATCACATCGGCCGGCTGCAGGTGGGCATCGGCGTCAAACCAGGCCAGCAGGCGGTCGTGCAGCACCTCCAGCTCGCGCTGGGCACTGTGGGCGCTGACAAATTCCAGCGAGCCATCCATCGGACAGGGCTGCGGGGCCGCAGGCTCTGGGTTCAGGTGGAGCATATTGGACTGCAACTGCGCCAACTGGCTGGCTGGGCGATCCGGTTCGGCGGTAGCCGGATCGACAAACACGTCCACCCGCGACCAGAGCTGGCGGTACTGCTCGGGCGCGTCAAAGCCGTCGAGCAAATGCAAATAATCGCGCCCTTGCTTGCCCCACGAGGCCAGCAGCGGATGCCCGGCCTGGGCCTGCGCAGCGGTCTGCAACAGGGCCGGTTTGATGGGTTGGCGACGCTGCACCTGGACCCGCAGCGCAGCGTGGCCCTCGACCAGATCACCCCAAAAATACTGACATGGGTTTTGCACCAGCAGCAGCACCTGGCTCACCTGCCCCAGCGCGGCCAAGGCTTGCACCAACTGCATCGGCAGGGACGACACGCCAAACACCACTAGCCGCGCGGGCAGGCCGCTCGGACGCTGGCCGGTGGCGGCAAAACGCTGGGCAACTTGCTGCATGGCTTGTAAGAATCGTTCATGCACAGCGGCGCGGGAACTGTCTTCAAAGGCGCTGCCCACGTCAGAGCGGAGGTCGCGCCACAAGGGGGCTTGCCAAGCGTGTTCGGGTGGCAGATCGACCAGACCCACGGCGCCCGCCAATACATCGCGCCCGCCCGCCCAATCGGCCAACCAGTCGGCACGGTAGCTTTGGTAGCCGTCCAGCACGTCGGCCAGTTGCAGCGCCAATTGGTACAGCTTGCGCGGCTGCGGCGGCGCGCCCAGGTAACGCTTGAGCGGCGCATAGACCGCGTCGCGCTCGCACAGCGTCGGGAACAAGCGCAACAGCCG
>JAQTSL010000397.1 GCA_028711355.1 Rhodoferax sp. | reverse complement strand
ATTCCCGCGAGTCCCGTAACTGAAACCGTATCCGCAACCGAAACCGAAACCGAAACCGAAACCACAGGAGTAGACCCGATGTTACTTGTCAATGCAGGCCTGAAGCCTGAAACACGCGCGCACTTCAAGCTGGCGCGCAACCCGTTCGTCGATGACGTCCAGTCGCCAGACGACGTTTTCCAGACGCCCAGCGTGCGCTACGTGCGCGCCGCGCTGACCGACTGCGCCAACCACCACGGGTTTGTTGCTATTGTGGGTGAGAGCGGGAGCGGCAAAAGCACCCTGGCCGAAGACCTGCAGGAACGCCTGCGCGCAGATGGCCGCGACATCATCCTCATCAAGCCTTATGTGCTGGCCATGGAGGGCAATGACGAGCGCGGCAAAACGCTCAAGAGCGCGCAGATTGCCGAGTCTATTGCCGTGGCGCTGGATCCGTCGGTGCGCCTGCGCTCGAGCTCTGAGGCGCGCTTTCGCCAGTTGCACAAGTTGCTGACTGCCAGCCGGCGCAGTGGCCAGCGCCACCTGCTGATCATTGAAGAGGCGCATTGCCTGCCGCTGGCCACGCTCAAACACCTCAAGCGCTTTTTGGAACTCAAAGACGGCATGCAGCGCCTGCTGGGTGTGGCGCTGGTCGGCCAGCCCGAGCTGCGCGACCGTTTGAACGGCCAGAACGCCGAGGTGCGTGAGGTGGCCCAGCGCTGCGAGGTGGTCACCTTGGACCCGCTGGACGCTGAGCTGGAAGGCTACCTGCAGCACAAGTTTGCCCGCTTTGAGCTGAAGCTGGCCGATGTGTTCACGCCAGACGCCTTTGACGCCATGCGTGCCCGCCTGATCTACCGGCCGCGCGGTGGCAAGCCCGGTGACACGCGCAGCCTGTGTTACCCGCTGGTCGTCAACAACCTGGTGTGTCGCGCCATGAATGCCGCAGCCAGCGCCCACTGGCCGCAGGTGGACGCGCAAGTGGTGGCGGGGTGCTGAGCCATGCGCCCCTACCTTATCCGCATCACCATGCCCGATGGCTCGCAAGGCCAGCACCACGGCCTGTACACCGACGGCTTTGCTGCCGTCATCTATGCCCTGACCACATTCCCAGATGCCAAGCGCATCAGCGCCCGGAGACTGCCATGATCCATAAAACCTGTGACGAACTCGGCGTGTGCAATGGCCGCCACTGCACCGATGTTGCGGCCTGCCCCGACTATGACCTGGTGGCCTGCAACAGTGGCAACTGTTACCCACCGGGCCATGCCCCGCGCTGCCCGCACAGCCCGGTGGCTGATCGCCGCCGCGCCAGCCCGGTGCGTGAAGCCTTCCCCACGCCCACCTACCCCTTTTCCCCCGGCATCATCCAGGGCCCCGATCTGCCCGTGGTGTACCTGGACGATGAGGATGGCCCCTGGCTGCCCTTGGCCGTCAAAGATCTGCTGGGCATCTTTGCGCTGGTGCTGCTGTTTGCCTTTTTGGGTGGCTTGCTGGTGGGCTACATGCCTGCCATCTTGAAATGGGTGAATACATGAGCGGGGCAAAAATTTGCTGCTACGTGTGTGGCACTGACCTCACCTTGGAGGGTCTGCTGGCCAACGCCGAAGACCGCGCCGCTTGGGCGCGCCTGTTTGCCATGAGCACCCCGCTGGGGGCTGCACTGGGCAAGTACACCAGCTTGTTCACCCCGCCCAAAAGCAGCCTCACGCACCGCAAGCAGCTCGCCATTGCGCTGCAACTGCTGCCCGACCTGGAGCGCAACGCCATTACCCACCGGGGGCGCGACTGGGCCGTGCCCAACCGGGTCTGGCTGGCCGGCATTGACCAAATGCTGGCCCTGCGTGACGCGGGCAAGCTAGACCTGCCCATGAAAGGCCACGGCTACCTGTACGCCATCTTGGTCAGCCTGGCCGACAAGGTAGAGGCCGCAGCCGAGGTGCAGGCCGAGGCCGCCCGGCGCCGCCCGGTAAGCCAGGTTGCAGGGCAGGGTGCCACCAACGCCGCCCCCATACCCGAGGCTGTTCGCGCCCAGATTGCTACCCTCAAACACCTGGGGGTCAAAGCATGACCACGCCCCCTGTGCACCCCGCGCGCGCCCTGGTGCGGCGCACTCACCCCCGCCAGAGTGGCGAAAACCTGGCCCTGCTTAACGCAGTGGCGCAGTACGGCACGGCGCACTATGGCCTGCTGTTTTTGATGTTTGGCAAGACCGATTTGCCAGATAAGCAGGGGCACGCCTTGTTTTCCAAAAAGCTCGAACACCTGTGCGTTAGCGGCCAACTGGCGGGCACCGGGCGCGGCCAGTTGCGCCTGTTCTGGCTGGGGGACAAGGTGCAGGGCATGGGCAATGGGGGTCAGATTACTCATGACCCCCATGCCCCCGCCTGCGCAGCAGACGCGGCCCCAGCCGTGCGCGCCGCCCCGCGCCAAAACAACACCATGACCGCCCCGGTGTATGTGCCACCGCCCTGCGCGGCCCTGCGTCCAGGCGCGCTGGACTACCAGCGTTATGCCAGCTTTGGCCACGGCTGCTGACTCTTTCCCACCATCAAAAGGACATTTCCATGACTGAAACTACCACCCAAGCCAGCAGCCAGAGCAATACGCCTGGCTACTGGCAAGATGCCAATGGCAACCTGGTGCCACTCACGCGTGTCAAACCCATTGATCAACTGCGCGACCAAACCGTTTACGCGCTGTGCGCCCGGGCCGAGACCGAATCACTCGCCTTGCGGGTGTTCAAGGTCGCCGCAATGTCTGACGTGTCGGAATTTGTCTCCACCAGCCTGGAGCAGTACGGCGTGCAGACCGGTGGCACCAAGGGCAATGTCACCCTGGTCAGCTATGACGGCGTGTACAAGATCGTGCGCCAGATGCAAGACAAGATTGTGTTTGGCGAACAGCTCATGGCCGCCAAGGCG
>JAQTSL010000396.1 GCA_028711355.1 Rhodoferax sp. | reverse complement strand
GCTACGTCGGGCTCAACGCCGGCGAAACAATAGGTGTCATCATGGAGAAGAACAATCAAAAGCCGCTCCTGACGCGGCTTGCCACGACGCTAGCAGTTGCAACGCTGGTGGCTCTGGCCGGTTGCGCTAGTGGCCCCAATGCGAATTCACGTGACCCGATTGAGCCTTTGAATCGGGGTGTCTATCAGTTCAACGATGCGGTGGACCGCACGCTGGTCGAGCCGGTGGCTACCGTCTATCGCGACGTGCTGCCGTCGCCAGTGCGCACCGGAGTCACCAATTTTTTTGCCAACCTGCGAGACGCTTGGTCGGGCGTAAACAACGCGTTGCAGATCAAGCCGCGAGAAACCGCCGAGAGTTTCCTGCGTTTTGGCGTTAACACGGTGTTTGGTTTTGTTGGTGTGCTTGATATCGCGTCCGAAATGCGGCTCGAACGCCATACCGAAGACTTTGGTCAGACACTGGGTTACTGGGGCATCGGTGCCGGGCCGTATCTGGTGTTGCCACTGTTGGGGCCGTCAACGCTGCGCGACACGGCTGCGTTATCAGTTGATGCGCAGGGTAATTTGTTAAACCAGGTGAGCGACGTGCCAGCGCGCAATACGGCAACGGTGCTGAACCTGCTGGATCGGCGCTCGCGCCTGCTCGATGCCAGCAAGATGCTCGATCAGGTAGCGCTGGATCCTTACACGTTTACCCGAGATGCTTTTTTGCAGCGTCGCCGTAGTGTGGTCTTTGACGGTAACCCACCCGATGAGTCAGACGACGTTACAACGGACAATTCGGCCAAATAGACAACTTTGAGGCAAATGATGAGAAGACGTTTTTTAATGGCAAGCACTTTTTGTGCAGCGGTGCTGGGTCTGGTAGGTTTGAGTGCCCCCGCGTGGGCTGCCGACGAAGCACCCGACGGATTGATCATACGTCTGACCCAGGAGGCGCTTGACACCATTGAGGCCGACAAAGCGGTGCAGGCGGGCGACGTCGCGCGCATCATGGTGTTGCTGGACCAAAAGGTCATGCCGTATCTGAACTTTCAGCGCATGACGGCGTCGGCCGTCGGCCCTGCCTGGCGCCAGGCCACCCCTGAGCAGCGCAAACGCCTCGAAGCTGAATTCAAAATCTTGCTGGTGCGTACCTACGCCGGTGCCATGAGCCAGGCCAAGAATTTGACGTTTGAAGTCAGGCCTTTGCGTGCCTCGCCTGACGACAAAGAGGTTGTGGTGCGCACGCTGATCAGGGGCCGTGGTGATCCGGTGCAAGTGGACTATCGTCTGGAAAAGACGCCTGGTGTGGGTGCCGGCTGGAAGATTTACAACCTCAATGTGTTGGGCGTTTGGCTGGTCGATACCTACCGCAGCCAGTTTTCTGCGGAGATCAACGCCAAAGGTATTGATGGCCTGATTGCTACCCTGACCGAACGTAACAAAGCCAACGCTGCCGCGTCCAAAGGCTGATGATGCTGGTGTTGCCGCAAATCCTGACGCAGACTACGGCCAGAGCGTGTCTGGATAACCTGTCTGGTACGCTGCGCGGTTTGGCTCAGCCTGATGTGGCAGTTGATTCCCGTGCGCTGCGACAATTTGACTCGGCGGCGCTGGCGGTGTTGCTGGCGCTGCGGCGGCAAGCGCTTGCCGCTGGCAAGTCGATGTCGGTCAACGGGTTGCCGGCGCGTCTGGGCGATCTTGCTCGTTTGTACGGGGTGGTCGAACTGCTGGGTGTGGCGTCGGGTTCGTCTGCATCCGATCGGGCCAGCAGCCTCCCGTAAAATGGCGGCCCCATGCCCGCCATCTCGTTCCAGTCTGTCAGCAAAAGTTTTCCTACCCATCGCAGCGCTACAGGTGCGCCTTTGCTGGCGCTGGACCGGGTCAGTCTGGACATTGCGCGAGGCGAATTTTTTGGGCTGCTGGGTCCCAATGGTGCTGGCAAGACCACACTGATTTCGATATTGGCCGGTTTGACACGCGCCACGCAGGGCACCGCCCGGGTGATGGGGCACGATGTGCAGACTAACTTTGCCGCCGCGCGCCGGGCTTTGGGGGTGGTACCGCAAGAACTGGTGTTTGACCCGTTTTTCAACGTACGCGAGGCACTGGTGTTTCAGTCGGGCTACTTTGGCGTGCGCCACAACGACGCCTGGATCGACGAACTACTGCATGAATTGGGCTTGACCGACAAGGCCAACGCCAATATGCGCGCGCTCTCGGGTGGCATGAAGCGTCGCGTGCTGGTGGCGCTGGCATTGGTGCACAAGCCACCGGTGATCGTGCTCGACGAGCCGACCGCCGGGGTCGATGTGGAACTGCGCCAGACGCTGTGGGCGTTTATTGCCAAGCTCAATAAAGAGGGTCACACGGTGCTGTTGACGACCCATTATCTGGAAGAAGCACAGGCGTTGTGCGGCCGCATCGCGATGCTCAAGAACGGGCGCGTGGTGGCACTTGACAGCACCAGCGCGCTGCTCAGCGCGGCTTCGGGTAGCGTGTTGCGCTGCTCGGTGGAGGGCGAGCTGCCGCCCGATCTGCGTGCCCTGGCCCGCGTGACGGGTCGTGTGGTGCAGTTGCCCGCCCGCAACGCGGCGGCGGTGGAGCATCACCTGATGCTGCTTCGCCAAGCGGGTTTGGCGGTGGAAGATATTGAAATTCGCCGACCTGACCTCGAGGACGTGTTCTTGCAGGTGATGCATCGCGCCGCAGCCGATGAGGAGCGTGCTGCATGACCGGTTGGCAAATGCTGTTTTACAAAGAGGTGATGCGCTTTGTGCGGGTCGCCGCACAGACCATCACCGGACCGGTGCTGACCGCAGTGTTGTATCTGCTGGTGTTTGGCCAGGCGTTGGAGTCGCACGTCAAGGTCTATGACAATGTCAGCTACACCGCTTTTCTGGTGCCGGGGCTGGTCATGATGAGTCTGCGGCA
>JAQTSL010000090.1 GCA_028711355.1 Rhodoferax sp. | reverse complement strand
GATCATTGATCAACCCGAGGAGAACCTTGATCCGAAGTCAGTCTTCGACGAATTGGTCTCGTTGTTTATCACAGCCAAGTCGAAGCGGCAAGTGATCATAGTCACCCACAACGCCAATCTGGTCATTAACACCGATGCGGATCAGATCATCGTCGCAGAAGCAAGACCACCGTCTGACGGTGGTCTTCCATCGTTCACCTATGTTGCCGGTGGGCTGGAAGATGCAGGGATCCGCAAGGTCGTGTGCGACATTCTCGAAGGGGGCGAGAAGGCATTTAGGGAACGCGCTCGTCGCCTTCGAGTACGGCTCGAACGGTAAACGTAGGCCGCCAGAGTGTGCACGGAAATTTCAACTACTTTCCGTCGAGTCGAGAGCCTGCACGATGCGTTTGGCTTGAGTGTCTGCTTTAGAGCTATGAGTCAGGTGTCTTGGACTTCCGCTTTGGGTCGCTATGGAGAGCTTTGCATAGCGACCCATAGCGGTCTTATGCTGTTGAAAATAGCTGCCGTCCAATTTGCTCTCGTCAAAATGATAAGCTGACATTCGCGAGGCTGCCGGATGATCAGGCGCTCATCAGACTGCAGACACCAGTTGGTCTTTAGGCGCTATGGCTGGTCCCTGCTGACGACGTAACGGTGCTTGCGCAGCGCTACACCACCGTCGGCCCGTTGCCGCTCGCTGACGATCATCTGGTCGAGGCTCTCCGTCAGCCAGACCGCAAAGGACTGTACCCGCGGGTTCTCATCATTCTTCCAGGCGGCGATCTCTTCGCGCTTGGTCTCGTAGGCCTGAACGAAGCCGTACTCGCCGGTCACGATGCCAGTGCTCTCGAGGGCAGTTGCCACCTCATTCCATGCGCTGGAACGCTCGGGGACGACCTTGATGATCTCCTTGCAAATGTCGAGGATAGATACCTCCCCACCATAAGTACGCACCACCCCAATCACAAAATCCATGTCCGTCGGATGGCCGGTCTTGCTGAACGACAACAGCTCAGCCTGCAAGGCGGGGTCAAACTCTGGGAACACGGCCTTGATGAGGCGTGCGCCCGCGTAGTACGGGAACATGCGGGCTTCGTCGGCCGTGAACTCCGCCCGCACGGCACGCAGCAGTTCACTAGGCATCGGCGACAACAGCTTGTCGAGCGTGTGCAGGTTGTACGGGATCGCCTCGAAGCGATCCTCATCGTCGCCGTCGCCGTCGGCGTTTTGGCGCTTCTCGCGGTCGCGCTCGGCGCGGACACGGTCCATGAGGAAGGCCAACACCGCCTGCGGATCGGTCTGCCCGATGGCTGCCAGGACTTCCTCAGCCTGGTAGCCGATCTTCCGCACGGACGCGATGCTTGCGAGCACCTCCGCCCGCTCGGCCTGGTCCATGGGTTCGACCAGCTTGCGAAAATCCTGGTTGAACCAGATCCCATTGACCCAGTGCGCGTCATGGCGCCGCGCCACCATCCGCATACCCTTCTGGAAGATCGCCTTGGCTTCGACGTGGCCGAGACCGAAAAGGCGTGCTGCGATGCCCATCGACTCGATGATTGCGGCCGCACCTTCAGCGTCATTCACGCGGTCGGCCTGATCCATGATTTCGGCCAGCAGCTCGAACTGCGGCCCCTGGTCTACGTTCAGCGACTTCGCAATCGCAGCGAGCTTCGACCGGTCGGCCATCCATCGTTTCGCCAGGACCAGCGCCTCAGCAGCGCGGTCGCTGGCCCACAGGCCGCGCAGCAGCGCGATGATGAACGGCTGCATGCGTTCTTCATGGTCCTGCACCAGTTCCAACGCCATGGCAGGCAGCCGCTGAGCCAACGACTTCAGGAAGTCGTAGAAGATCGGGAACATCGCCAGATCGTCAGACCGGGCCTTGGAAAGCTCCAGGATGCGGTCGCGCCACTCGTCGTAGTTGGCGTCATTGATCGTTTGGAGATACCGCTCGGCCGCCTCGCGCCGCGCCTTGTCACAATCCTCCCAGGCTGCGTGCGAGTCTTTCAGTTCTTCCCAGACACCGTGGATGCCCTCGAAGCCGATCAGATCTTTGTATATCTGGTATTCGGCTCGCTGGGCGACAGCGTCGCGAACCTCCAATGCCGCCTCGGTAATCGGCGTTGAAGCGGAGTGGTAGTAGTTCCAATACGCGTCGTGCTCTATGGCCTGGACCACCTGCAGCTCCTGCGTGGCCACCTGGTCTCGGAGGAAGTTCAAGACCTCGACCGCATTGTTATCGAACATCGCCGATGTCTGAGCGTCGCTGCTCGGATGTTCCCGGCGCGTCGCAACTCCCAACGTTTCTAGCACGCGCTTTCGGAGTGGCACGTCGGGGCTGAGTCGGTATATGCGCTTGAGCAACGCGATGGCGGCGTTACGCATCTCGGCCACCCCGCCGCCCGCTGGGACACCACCATGACGGATGTTGACCGTGCTGTAGTTCCAGGTGTAGCCCTCGATAGACGGGGACAACGCGTGCCGAAACATCGATAGCACGATACTAGCGTGCTCGAGCAGCGGCTCGTTCTCCATCTTGGCGAAGTAGTCGACGGTCTCCTGCTGGGGTCGTGCGCCGACAGGGGGATCGCCATAGAACAGATTGAGGTCGAACGTCGCCAATGACTCCAGCGCCCGTTCCGCCTTGCTGCTGGTGTCCTTGTCCTTGGAATGCCAGATTTCCAGCAGGAATCCCAGCAGCGCATCGATGTGGATGTAGCGAATCGACTGGGGCACATCCACTGCTTCGCGGATCAGTTGGTCGGCCGAGCGGTACTTACGGTGGCTGGCAATGATCGGCTCGCCACCCCAGGTCAGCCCCCGTTCCGGCACCGACCGTACGAATGCTGTTAGCATGGGCAGGACCCGGAAGCTAAAACGCGACGCGAGCACCGTCAACACCTTCAACGCTGCGGCAATGTCGTCGTACTCGTTGCTGGCGTTCAGCACTCCCTCGACCCGATCCATTTCGGCCAACAGCTTGGCCTCGACCGCCGGGGTGGGGTCGGAAACGAGGTTGGACAGCGCGGCGAGACGGAGATCAAGGTCGAGGTCGATCATCAGATCATCCTCAGCAGCAACGTGCGCACGACAGGTTCCGCGGCCATGCGCTCAGCCAGCGGCACATCCGTCGGGATGAGGCGGTTGCCGATCTCGTTCAGCACGCCCGATGCCACCAGGGTTCTGGCCATCAGTTCGGCTTTGGCGCGATCGATGTCCAGGC
Organism: Rhodoferax sp.; assembly: GCA_028711355.1. Taxonomy (GTDB): domain Bacteria; phylum Pseudomonadota; class Gammaproteobacteria; order Burkholderiales; family Burkholderiaceae_C; genus Rhodoferax. The sequence goes on along the minus strand of JAQTSL010000090.1, from coordinate 8,435 downwards.
GTTCCAGCGTCGCGAAGAACGCTTCCTTGTCGGGGTTCTTCAGCGCCTCGTTCATCCCCAGCACGATTACGTCCAGGTCCTTAAAAGCATCGGCACGCAATTTCTCAAGAGCCGACTGCGGCTCGATCGGCGCGGCTGCCGCGTCCTCGGCTTCGGGAACGGCCGCAGGTCTGGGCGCGCGGATGGGCACGACCGCCGTCGCGGCCTCGATAACCTGATCGAGGGGGTCAATCTCGCCGAAAACCTCGAAGCCCGCTTCCTGCAGCGCCCACTGGAACCGATCATCCTTGACGAGCACGCAGTGGCGTCCGGGCCTGGCCTTGATTTCCAGCGCAGCCTCGAAGATCCAGGAGTCGGGGATGTGCTTGCGCTCCGGTTCGCGTTTCTCCGCGGGCTTGAAAGGCGGCTTGCCGTGCATGTAGCGGTCCAGCGCCCGAGCTGCGTGCTCGGCCGTGAATGGCAAAACTTCGACCTTGTTGTCAGCCAGGTATTTCAGAAACACAGCCCGCGAATTGCGGTCCACGTCGTCCCGGGACGGCAGATCCAGCGGCCTAGGCATCGGAATCCCCTCCAGCAGCATACTCAAGGGCGACCGGTTCATCTTCAACAGCATGCCGCGCACATCCTCGGCATACCTGTTGTAGTCGTAGAGCAGCTGAGTGCGCCGCTCCTCAAGCACCACTTCCGGGATGTAAAGCTTGACGACACCTTGCCGCACGCGCCGCAGCAGCTTGTCAAACCGCCCCGAGCCGAACTGCGCCTGGTTCAGGACACTGGTATCTACGATGATGTGGAAGATTTCCATGGGCATTGGCAAGGATATTACGGCACCGACAGCAGGCCCGCACCTTTGTTGGCATGCATCGAGAAGGCAAGCGGGTCTACGGGAGCAAACATGTTGAAATTAATGCTGTTGATTTCAGGCTACCCAATTCAAGGCCCCAACACACCCACAATGATAGCCCGAGCACGTAGGTTACGAGGCCCACGGTGCGTTAGCGCTGTGGTCTGATTGGAGAAAGTCTCTGTGACTCTGGCTGACATGAAAATCGCAAGGCACGTGATCAAAGACCGGTTGTGACTGGCCGCTGCATAAAGGCCGTTCAGTCTTTCCTTTTCATTTACTGAACACGAGCGACCGCTATGTAGAACAAGGAGGGTTGAAGGTCTCCAATGGAGCAACATTGGCAAGAGTCAGCACCTGGCCCAAACCGGGTGGCCACGATTTTGATTTGACTGACTGCCGCCGCTACAGTCCTCCCCCAGAATTTGTCGCTCCCGATTTCATCAATATGGATATGTCGAGTTAAATTGAAGGGCTGCTTCGTGGAACTCCAACGTCAGCATACTGAACATGCCAAAGCTTGGTCAACGGCCGGTATCGGGCAGACATTTCACAAATACCATGGTCGGCTATGGGCACATAGCGGTCAGATGCGGCGCTCTATACCGGTCACTGAAAACGCAGGGTTACAAACCCGTTGTGACCATTCTTCCTCGCCGGATCTCATAGATCACCTCGCCCTGCTCTTGTCCTGGTACAGGGTCTGGAAAGTCGGGAAACACCGTATCCACGAGGTGAAAACCTGCTTTCTCCAAGACCCGGCGCGACCCCAAATTGACCGTCATCGTCTGAGCCCGAACGCAATCGAAGCCCCATTGATCGAAGGCGGCTGCGATCAAGGCCTTAGCTCCTTCCGTTGCATAGCCCTGGCCCCAAGCCCAACGAGACAGACGATAACCGAGCTCAGCGGTATGCAGATCTTTGTGGACACCTTCGTCAAAGATGCAAAACCAGCCAACAAACCGCCCTGTTGCACTTTCATGTGCGGCGAGAACCTCTGCTTCGGTTCCACGGGGCGTCAGAAAATCGCTGTGCGTCAGGCCCTCTTCAGGCACCGGGCGCCCACCGTTGAGGTACAGCATTACTTCTGGACTCGCTTCCAACGACACCAGATCGTCGCGATCTGCCGGAGTCACCTGGCGAATCGCAAGGCGGGTCGTGTTAAAACGAACGTTGGAGAGCATGGGTTGTGATCGAGAAAAGGGATGTTTAAGGGTGTAAAGACCTGAACCGAACCATTGGCGTCCCGTCCCCATCTCGCAGGCCGCGCAGCCCAAACCGCGCCAGTGACCGGCAATGTCCGGCGCGTGTCATTGCTTATTGTCCGCGAACGGATAGATGCATACCCGATTGCGCCCCTGGTTCTTGGCATGGTAAAGCGCCTGGTCAGCCTGATTCAACAACATGTCAATGTTGGTATCTTTTTCTTCGAGCGTGACCACGCCGAACGACGCGGTGACATGCAACGGCAAGCCGCCGTCCAGTTTCACTTGGGTGCAGGCCAGCGCGGCGCGCAAACGCTCGGCGGCATCCATGGCTTGTTCCCGTCCCGCTTCCGGCAGTAGCACCGCAAATTCCTCGCCGCCAATGCGCCCGATAACGTCGATATTGCGCAGTGTGGCCCGGCAGACGGCCGCAAATTTTTGCAGCACGATGTCGCCAACCTTGTGTCCATAGGTGTCGTTGACCTGCTTGAAGTGATCGATGTCGATCATCAGGATGGATAGATCACGGTCATAGCGCAGGGTGCGAACCAACTCGTTTTCGGCCTGCTCCAGAAAATGGCGGCGGTTATCCAGCCCTGTCAGATAGTCGGAATGAGCCTGGCGTGTCAGCACCGAACTCAAAGAGCTGCGTTTGCACGGCATGTGTCAGGCGTGGGATGAATTGACAATACACGAGGGCAAACCAAATGACGTGCGCATACAGACATCGCGCTGGTTGATCGAGCATTTGCTGCAAGCTGAACACACCGACCGGGCCATGCGCTCGGTCAGTCATCAACTCAAGGCGGCGCGGTTTCCCATTCATCGTGATCTGGCCCGGTTTGACTTCGCCGCAAGCGCGGTCGATGAAGAATTGGTGAAAACATTGGCGACGATGGACTTTACCGACACCGCGCAGAACGTGGTGTTCATTGGTGGGCCTGGCACCGGCAAGACGCATCTGGCCACAGCGGTGGCGGTCTCGGGTATCACGTCCAAGGGGAGACCGGTACGCTTTTACTCAACGGTGGATCTGGTCAACCAGTTGGAGCAAGAGAAAGCCCAGGGCAAGGCCGGTCGCATTGCTGCGTCGTTGCTGCGGGTGGACTTGGTGATTCTGGATGAACTGGGGTACTTGCCGTTTAGCCAGGCTGGTGGCGCTTTGCTGTTTCACCTGCTGTCCAAGCTGTACGAGCACACCAGCGTGGCGATCACCACCAACCTGAGCTTCTCGGAGTGGTCCAGTGTGTTTGTCGATGCCAAGATGACCACGGCGTTGCTGGACCGTTTGACCCATCATTGCCATATCGTGGAAACCGGTAATGAGTCGTATTGGTTTGCTCACAGCTCGATGGCAGCCAAGTAGCGTATCCAGGCGCGTGAACAGTCGCGCAAAGGTGGCAAGGCAACAAAGTCGGCAACGGCACCCGAGTCATTCTGAGGCGCTGCGCAAGGGGGAAATCCGCTACGGGCTTCGCCCTTCGCGCTTTTCCCCCTTGCGCAATGAATCCATTCAGAAACCCAAAGTCAGGGGACAGCCAGAACCAGCAATTCAGTACCCTTATCCACAGTTGCCAACTCAAAAGGCAGCTACCCGCCCTGGGTCAATATTGGATCGGCAGGGTGGGTCAATATTCAATCGGCGCGGACACGCTTGCGGAACAGCTCTGCGCCAAGGGTTGACAACCGTCTCGCGATAGTTCTCGTCGGGGTAGGCGCGTCGATACCAAATTTCCAGGTTCGGCAGATCGTCCACGGTATAGCCGAACAGAAGGGTGAACTGGCGGTTCACATACTCGATGCGATCCTCGTCCTCTGACCAACCCATGGCAACCGGGGAAAAATCCAGAATATTCTTGAGCTGGATGCTGCGTTCGGCGTGGTTGCTGACGTCGCGTTCCAGTGCCGTTTGTCGCAACCGGGCCAGGCCGCTGGCGGCCAGCATTTGCGCCATTTCGACCATGACACCCATGTGATCGTCCAGACGTTTTTTTTCGACCACGGCAATGGCCGCGATGGACTCCAGGTAAGATTTTTCATCAAATCCAGCCTGTGCCGCTTGGGCGCGGAAGAACCCCATGTCGGGTGCCTGATGCAACACCTGTCCCAGAAATAGCGTCGCCAGTTGACGGCCTTCGACCACCACAGGTGTGGCGTAATCCATCAATCCGTTTTGGCATAAACCCCCGGCAACGAAGCCGTCGCGCAAGTCGCGCGCAAGCGCCAGATTGCTTTGGCGGCAACGCTCGGCAGTTTTGGGGTTTGCGCGATGAAATAGTTCACAGGCATTTGCGCCGCAAGACATGCACAGCAGTTCGCCGCTCGCATCCGTCACGCCGTTGGGGATGCCGGTTGCCCGAAAGAACGCTTCCAGCATTCGCGCAAAGGAAGGAACATCGACCAGTTCGCTGAAGCGATACGACTTTTCGTCGGTGATTTCGGAATGTGTAAAGGGCATGCGCGGGCGTCCTGAGGGTGAGCTGAATAACACGCTACCAGTTGGTGTAGTGAATTGGCTGTTCGATCTTTCCTACGTTTTTCCGACCCCATATCTGGTGGTTGTGGAAGTTTAGCCAATCTGACGGTCAAGGCGGCGAGCGACCGCTTGTGGTGGTCACGCCGACATCCGGCCGTGCGGATTCGTCGTCACCAAGAGGTTGACTCCGGGCAACCCGTCAGTGTTCGCGCGCGTGGTTGCGGGTGTGTTTGGGGAACTCGACGGTGATGTCGGTGTCTTTGAGCCTCACGCAGCAGGCCAGCCGCGACTGCGCTTCCAGCTCCCAGGCGTTGTCGAGCTGGTCGTCTTCGTTGTCGTCCGGCGCCGCCAATGAATCGCCACCTTCGCGCAGGCGTGTTCAATTTCCACGCCGGGTTTGACTTCAATCTCGCGCCCTTCGGGGCACAGATCGGGGTGGGGCAGCAAGCGGACTTTGGGCATGTGACAGCAGGGGTGTATTTTTTTGCGGATGAGTCCTGGCTCAGGCCAGGCTGTCCATGGTTTGTCCGGCCAGTGCCTTGCTGATCGAGGCATTCATGCGTCGTGCGGCAAACTCGTCGGTCACCGCACCCAGGAGGGTGGTGGCGGCGCGCAGCTCGGGCAAGGCCGCCTCGGTTTCCAGCATGTCGCCCACCTTGAACATGGCTTGTTCAATGCTGGCTATTTCTTCTGGAGACAGCAGTTAGGCATCGGTGCCGAGCGCGGTCTCGGTGGCATCGAGCATGCGCCGCGCATCCACCTGAGCTTCGCGCAACGAACGCAGCAGCATGTCGTCTTTGGACGCACCAATGGCATCCTGCAACATGGCCGAGATTTGGGTGTCAGCCAGGCCGTAGGTGGGCTTGACTTCGATGTGGGCCTCGATGCCGCTGACCTGTTCACGCGCGGTGACGGACAGCAGCCCGTCGGCATCAATCTGAAAACTCACGCGGATGTGCACCGAGCCCGCCACGGCCGGTGGAATGCCGCGCAGCTCAAACCGCGCCAGGGACCGGCAGTACGCCACGCTTTCGCGTTCACCCTGCACCACGTGCAGCGACATGGCGGTTTGCCCGTCCTTGAACGTGGTGAATTCTTGCGCGCGTGCGATCGGCAAGGTGGAATTGCGTGGAATGATTTTCTCAACCAGCCCTCCCATGGTCTCAATGCCTAGTGACAACGGACACACATCCAGCAACAACCAGTCCTCCCCATTGCTGCCGTTGCCCACCAGCACGTTGGCTTGCAAGGCAGCACCGATGGCCACCACCTGGTCCGGGTCAATATCGACCAGTGGGTCGCGATCAAAAAACTTGCGCACCGCTGCACGTGCGATGGGCATGCGGGTCGATCCGCCTACCAGCACCACCCCGGTGATGCCGTCAGTGGACAACTCAGCATCGCGCAGTGCCCGTTTGGTCGCTTGCAGGGTGCGGGCGATCAAGCCAGCACCAAGCTCTGCAAACTGCCCGCGCGACAGCATGGCTTGTTGCACTGATCCGCCAGGGTCCACCAGCGACAAGGCGGCGCTGTCGTGCAATGAAAGCGATTCTTTGGCCGCGCGCGAAGCCGCCAGCAGGCTGCGCTGGGAAGTGGGGGGCAAAGCAGCCAGCCCCCCCAATCGATGTTGCAAACAAAACCACTCGGCAATCAGGTGGTCAAAATCGTCGCCGCCCAGGCTGGAATCACCGCCGGTAGCCAGCACTTCAAAAACCCCCCGGGTGAGCCGCAGGATGGAGATGTCAAAGGTGCCACCGCCCAGGTCATAAATGGCAAAGGTGCCCTCAGCCGCCTTGTCGAGGCCGTAGGCAATGGCTGCCGCCGTGGGCTCGTTGAGCAGGCGCAACACCGTCAAGCCAGCCAGGCGGGCCGCATCCTTGGTGGCTTGGCGCTGGGCATCGTCAAAGTAGGCCGGCACGGTGATCACCACACCGGCCAAGGGCCCGCCCAATGACACCTCGGCCCGTTCGCGCAGTGCGGTCAAGATGTCGGCTGACACCTGCACCGGGGAGCGCTCACCGCACACGGTGTGGATACCCACCATGCCGGGTGCATCGACAAAGCGATAGGGCAAGCCGGCAGCTTGTTTCAGATCGTTCAGGCTGCGGCCCATGAAGCGCTTGACCGAGACGATGGTGTTTTGCGGGTCATCAGACTGGCTATCCTGCGCCTCACGCCCCACCAAAATGCCGTTGCCCGGCAGGTAGCGCACCACAGACGGCATCAAAATGTCACCGCGTTCATCGGGTAGCGCCTGCGCCACCGCACTTTGCACCGTGGCAATCAAAGAATTGGTGGTGCCCAGGTCAATGCCGGCGGCCAGCCGGTGCTGATGCGGTGCTGCACTTTGGCCTGGCTCATTGATTTGCAGCAGGGCCATGAGGGACCCTAAATGTTGAAGCTTTCACCACAGCCACAATTGGCTTTGGCGTTCGGGTTATTGAATTTGAAGCCTTCACTCAGACCTTCACGCACAAAGTCAAGCTCGGTACCCGCCAGCATGCCCAGGCTGCGCGGGTCAACAATGACCTTGATGCCGTGGGTGTCAAAGCAGGCATCATCCGCAGTGACGGCATCCACAAATTCAAGCGCATAGGCAAAACCGTTGCAGCCACTGGTCTTGACCGCCAGGCGCAGGCCGATGCCGCTGCCGCGTTTGCTCAGGGATTTGGCCACGTGGCGCGCAGCCGCAGGGGTGAGAGAAACACTCATGACATCACCTCTTTGTTAAACCGAGAACGAACTGCCGCAACCGCAAGTGGTCTGGGCATTGGGGTTGTGGATGACAAAACGCGAGCCTTCCAGACCTTCTTCAAAGTCCACCCGTGCCCCCCGCACATATTGCAGGCTCATCGCATCCACCACCAAAGCCACGCCGTCGGTCAGGGTCTGCGTGTCGTCTTCGGCCATTTGGTCGTCAAAAGCGAATCCGTACGAGAAACCAGAGCAACCGCCACCGGTCACATACAGGCGCAACTTCAAGGCGGGGTTGCCCTCTTCTTCAATCAGCGCGGCAACCTTGGTGGCGGCGGCCGAGGTGAATTCGAGGGGGCTGGGCATCGTGCCAAATTTTTCGGTGCTATCGGTGGTCATGCGTTTGGAATTGCAATATCAATGCCATGGCATTTACCATCGCAAACTGGGCTTTTGAGGCCCAGTTTGTTGGATTTGTCAGCGTATCACGCCACCAGACCCTCAGACCGTGTTGTGTTTGTCGAATTTGCGCTGTGCATCCATGGCAGAAACCACACTTGAAAAGGTGTTGTTGGTGCAATTCTTGCTTTGGTCTTTCAAGGTGACTATTCATTAGTCATCATGCCCCCAACTGGAGCCTTCTATGGCGAACAAACAAGCAATTCAAGCGCAGCGTGAGCTCGTCGCAATTTACGAAATCAGCAGGACGTTGGCCAGCTCCCTGGACATTGCCAAGACCTTCCGTGAGGCGCTTAACTACCTGGTTCACGCTTTTGACTGGCGACGTGCCTTTGTGCTGCTGGCTGAACCAGGTGCGTCCTTGCGCGGACTGTGTGCCGTGGGCTTGAACCGCGAAGAGCAACAGCGTCTGCACTATCAGTCTGGCGAAGGCATTGTGGGACGTGTGTTCGCCAACGGCATCCAGTTGGCCGTGCCCGATGTGCGCGCTGAACCCCTGTTTCTGAACCGCACCGGTGGTGCCGATCAGCATCCAGACACAGCCATTGCCATGCTGTTTACGCCCATCAGTGCCGAGCGCCATATTGTTGGCCTGTTGGTGATTGACTGTGTCAACCCGAACGAACAGCGCAACCTCACCCGGGACTTGCAGTTGCTCAAGATGGTGGCAACGCTGATGGGACAGGCTTTGCTGCTGCACCACCACGTCAGCGATGTCCACGACAACTTGCAAGACGAGGTGCGACGCATGCGCAAA
>JAQTSL010000089.1 GCA_028711355.1 Rhodoferax sp. | reverse complement strand
TGCCATCCGGGCCCTAGAGCTGCGAAACCTGGCGTGGCCCCAACTCGCGGCAGATGGTCACATGAGACTGGGAAAAATCTATGCGCTGCCCACCTTGCATGACCGAGTTCGGGCCGCCAGGGAGTTTCAAACGGGGCTGTCACTGGTGCCAGCACAAGAGCAAGAGAACTACCGTAAGCAAATGCCTGGCGAGTTCCGGGAATCCATGTAAAAAGACCACCTGGTGGGTGGTCTTTTTACAACTCAGAATGACCTTTTCAGTTGGCAAACTAGTTGATCACAATGGCTGTAAAACTGTAGGCGGCAGTTGCCAAATCGTTATTGGTGACCAGGCAATTTGGCGCGGTACCAGAAATTGTGTAACCAGTTGGAAGCCCACCTTGCAAATTGGTGCCAACAGCCGTACACCCCGCAGCAGTTGCAGCAACCGAATAGGTGTTTGGATTGGTCGGACTCACGCTTCTGGCGGCATAGTTGATGGCGGCGCCGGAATTGAGTGATCCAGCAACCCCCTGTGTTGCTGCAATCTGCGCATCGCCCTTCAAATCGACAAATCGCGGCAGCGCCACCGCAGCCAGCACGCCCAAAATCACGATCACCATCACCAGTTCGATCAGCGTAAAGCCGCGTTGCACTTGTTTCATGTTGTCCACCTTGTTAAAAATAAAAAATCAACTATCAATTGTGTACGTCCGAATGTCACATAAACAACCCCTGACTGATAAATTTTATAGCAGTCAACTTAAGCCAAATTTAAACTTTATCAACCGGCATCAAAATTAATGTGTTACAGCCACCCAGCGGCAATGATCAGGCCATTGTCGGCGGCTAGTTCAGCAGTCGCCCCCGCCACACGTAACGCTCTTTGGCTGTCAACTCAAATACCCCATCAACGCCGGTCACCTGATACCACGCTACCGCTGCGCCACTGGGGCTGACTAACTCAGCAGCGTCGGTTGGCAGGTAGCCCACGCAAGCGCAATGCGCGTCAAAAACCCAGTTGCCCGGTGGCACACTAGCCATATCTGCTGAGGTCGCTTCGCCCCAATAATTGCGCGGCCGCTGTTGCAGCAATTGGAAGGGATTGCGTTGTACTACAGCAACATCTTGCGCATGGTGCCTGGCTTGCCGTTGCAGATGGTCAATCACAAACGCGGTGCGAAGAGCGCCCAGCGTACTTTGCACGGTGGCCACTTCAGCCTGTCGTTGCATTACCGTGCTCTTATGCAAAAAAGTTACTATCAGTGCCACAATCAGCAAGCCCAGCAGCGACCATTCGACCACACGCACCTGGTTGAGCGGGCCCACGTCTAACCGCCCCCCTTGCCCATCGCCGCTTGGCCCATGTTCCACAAGGGCATAAACACACCCAGCGCCAGTAGCAGCACCAGTACGCCGATAACGGCCAGCAAAATCGGCTCAATGGCGGCTGACAGGCCCTTGATGTTGTAGTCGGTCTCGCGCTCGTACATACCGGCAATTTCAAACAACAGGTTATCCAGCTCGCCGGTTTCTTCACCCACGCCGATCATTTGCAACACCACCGGCGTAAAAACCCCGGTTGCCGCAGCGCAACGCGAAATGCTTTCACCGCGTTCGATGCCGTCGCGCATTTGCTCGATCCGACTGCCAATGTAGGCGTTGTCCACCGTCTGCGCCACCACCGTCAGGCCTTGCACCAGCGGCACACCGCTCTGGCTTGACAAAGCAAAACTGCGTGCAAAACGCGCCAAGGTGGCCTTTAAAATGATTTCACCCACAATTGGCAGGCGCAGTTTGCGCTTGTCCCAGGCGTAACGGCCTTTAGGAGTGCGCAAATAGCTGCGCAGCGCCAGCGCCAAACCAACGCTGCCAACAATCAGCAGTGGCCACCAACGGATCATCCAGCCAGAAAAACCCAACAGGCCACGCGTGATCAGTGGCAGCTCGGAGTGGAAACCGGCAAACACCTTGGCAAACAACGGTATCACAAAGATATTCAGAATGATGATGGCAACGGCCATGGCAAGCATCACAAACCCCGGGTAGCGCAAGGCTTGTTTGATGCGCTCGCGCACGTCGCGCTCAAACTCCAGGTGCTCGTTCAGACGCAAAAAAACCTCGGTCAGTTTGCCGGTCATCTCGCCAACGCGAATCATCGAGATGTAAAACGCGCCAAACAGCGCCTGGTGGCGCGCCAGTGCGGTCGACAGCTCGCGCCCCTGATCCAGGCTGGAGCGAATGTCTTTGAGAAGCTCAACCACCGCCGGTTTGGTGCTGGACGATTCGAGCCCGGCAAAAGCCCGCAAAATGGGCACGCCTGCCTTGTTCAAAGAATACATCTGGCGCGTGAAGATCATCACGTCCTCTACCACCACCGGCGCGCGCTGCAAACGATCCAGCCAACTTTCTTGTTTGGTTTTTTCAGTAACGATCACCGGCTTAATTTGTACTGGCGCCACACCGAGGGCCATCAGTTGATCGGCCACGCCATTTTCAGTGAGCGCCTCCAACTGCCCCTGCACCGCCTCACCACGGGCGTTGCGACCGCGCCATGCATAGACCGCCATGTCAGACGTCTTGTTCGTCGGCCTCAAAGCCGATGCGCAGCGCCTCGGCCAGCGACGTGCGCCCCTGGCGCACCAGTTCGAGCGCATGAAACGACATGGTGCGCCCGCTCATGCGCTCGCGCGCCAGCTTCATGAATGCCGCCGGGTCCGAGCGCGACGCTGCTTGCGTCAGCGTAGCGTCCATCTCGAGCAGTTCATACACACCTTGGCGCCCAGAGTAGCCGGTGCCATTGCAAGACGAACACCCGATGCCGCGCTTGGAGACAAAATGAACGTCGCTTTGTCCCATGCCAACCAACCAGGAAAGCTCTTGTGGCGTGGCCTGGTGGGGTGCCGCGCATTCAGGGCAATTCAGCCGCACCAGCCGTTGCGCGATCACGCCTTGCAAAGAGGTTGCTACCATGAACGGCGGCACGCCCATGTCGAGCAACCGAAAGGGCGTGCTGACGGCGTCGCGGGTATGCAACGTTGATAGCACCAAGTGGCCGGTAATAGCCGCCCGCAGCCCAATTTCAGCAGTTTCTTCGTCACGCATTTCACCCACCAGAATCACATCTGGGTCTTGCCGCAAGCAGGCCCGCAGCACGCGCGCAAAAGTCAGGTCAATCTTCTCATTGACCTGCACTTGGGTCAGCCCCGGCAAACGGTATTCCACCGGGTCTTCCACGGTGATCACTTTCAGCTCGGCGGCGTTGATTTCAGCCAGCGCTGCGTATAGCGTGGTGGTTTTTCCCGAACCCGTCGGGCCAGTCACCAGTAGCAGCCCGGCCGAGTGGCCAAGCATCTCGCGAAAGCGCTTGAGCATTTCGGCGGGCATACCAATGTTGTCCAGCTTTTTCATGCTGGAACCCTGCTTGAGCAAGCGCATCACCACCGATTCGCCGTAAGTGGTGGGCAGGGTAGAAAGCCGCACGTCGATGGTCAGGTCGCGTAGCCGCACGCTAAAACGCCCGTCCTGTGGCAGGCGCTTTTCAGAAATATCCAGCCCGGCCATCAGCTTCAGGCGCTGCGCCAAGGCGCCGGCAATGCGCTTGTCGGCCTCGGTTTGGGTCTGCAACACGCCATCGACGCGCACCCGTATCTGCAAGTCTGACTCTTGCGGCTCAATGTGCACGTCTGACGCGCCGACCTGTACCGCGTCTTCAAACAGCGACTGTAGCAGGCGCACCACCGGCGCGCCCTCAGAGCCTACGTTGGCCGTCAGCTCACCAAAATCGACCGCATCGCCCAGGTCTTTTTCAAGCGCACGGGCCAGGCCACTGATTTCTTCGGTGCGTCGATACAACCGGTCAAACGCCAGCGCCAACTGGCTTTCGGGGACCGCGGCAATTGAGATATTGCGTTTGAGCAACCGCGTCAGCTCGTCGTAGGCGAACAGGTCCAGCGGGTCGGCCACCGCCACCAACAGGCTGTCACCCTTGTCCTCCAGCACCAGCGCCCGGAAACGCCGCGCAGCAGACTCTGGCAGCAACTTGACCACATCGGCCCGAAACGGAAATGTTTTAAGGTTAACAAACGGAATGCGCAACTGTCGTGCCAGCCCATTGGCCAGCAGCTCTTCGGTAATCAGGCCGGTTTCAATCAGCAGGCGGCCCATTTTTTTGCCGGTCTGTTTTTGCAGCGCCAGCGTTTGCTGCAACTGCTCTTGCGAGATCAAACGCTGCTGTACCAGGACGTCACCCAAACGCAGCTTCTCAGGACGCCCGAGCGGCTCAGCGGGTGCTGCGCCGCTATTGATCACCATAGACGTGCTTGGGTTTGGCACAGTTCAGTGCAAATGCCGTGGCTTGCGTCCGCCGTGCCCCGCAGCGCCACCACCGGTGCCGCGCGGAGGCTTGCCCAGTTGCAGGGAATTGACCAGGTCGTCAAAGCGCTGACTGAACAGGCTGTCGATGGCAGCCACCACACCGCCCAGTTCAGCGCCGTCAAAATGACGCTCCATCAGATTGACGACGTCCTGCACCAGCAAGTCACGCTGTACCTGCATGATTGACGCCGGGTCTGGCCCGACAAACAACATGACAAAGTCGTCGCGCGACTCTGCGTCGTCGTCGGCGTCTTCGTCGTCTTCGAATTCAGTGTCGTAAAAAGTGACCTCGATGGCAGCCCCCGACTGCGCCACATCGTTCAAGTTCATGCACATTTCGTCCAGCGCCTGGCGAAAGTCATCGTCACCCTCCAACGTCCAACACATCTGCAACAGATGCTCCTTGGCGTCAAACTGGATGCCGGGCTCGTCTTCATAGAAACTGCCAGAACCGGCCGCCAGCGACTTGGCCCCGGCGTATTTCCAGATCGGCTTGAGCGCGTCTTGCAACTGGTCAAACGTGACGTCAGCGCGCAAGGCCACCTGGCCATGCACATGGATTTCAAAGGGGGCGTTGTAGCGAGCCATAGGTGATGAGTTTACTGGTGCCTGAGACCGGAATCGAACCGGTACGCCCGTTATTCACGAAGCGGCGGATTTTAAGTCCGATGTGTCTACCAATTTCACCACTCAGGCAGGTCTGCTGCGCCGTATTGTCAGACAAAAAAGCCCCGCCATTACTTCAGTGCGGGGCCCAGCCAAACAAACAGCGATTTACATCAGATGGAGGCGCGATCCAGAGTCGAACTGGACTAACCGGATTTGCAATCCGGGGCATAACCGCTTTGCTATCGCGCCAAAGGGCCCGCATGATACCACTGCTCAGGCGGCAGGCAGCACCAGAAAGTCGCGGCTGATGTGGTTACCCAGTTCGTTGACGCGGTCCAGAAACTGCGTCAGGTAGGCGTGCAGGCCGGTCGCCAGAATTTCGTCGATGCGGCCGTACTGCAACTCCGCGCGCAGTTTGCCAGCGCGCCGCTGGGTCTCGGACGACTGGTCGTTGGCCACCATGTGCAGATTGCCCACTACTTCATTGAGGCTGGCGTGCAAGCTGCGTGGCATGTCCGGGCGCAAGATCAGCAGCTCGGCCACGCGCTCGGGGCGGATCACGTCACGATAAACCTTGCGATAGACCTCAAAGCCGCTGACGCTGCGCAAAATCGCGCTCCAGTGATAAAAATCAAACTCTTGGTCTTTTTCGCTGGCGGCGCCATAAAAGTCGCTCTCGACCGCATGAAACTTGACATCGACCAGCCGCGCGGTGTTATCCGCGCGCTCCAGAAACGTGCCCAAGCGCATGAAGTGCAGCGCCTCGTCCATCAACATGGTGCCCACGGTCACGCCGCGTGACAAGTGCGACCTGAATTTGACCCATTCAAAAAACTGCGACGGGTCGGTCTCAAAATCGCCGGCCTTGAGCATGCGCCTGACTTCCAGCCAGGTCTGGTTGAGTGTTTCCCACACCTCGGTGGTGAGGGTGCCACGCACGGCACGGGCGTTCTCGCGCGCGGCGCTCAAGCACGACACAATGCTGGAAGGGTTGCGCTCATCGGTGACCATGAAATCCATCACATCTTGGGCGGTGATTTCGTCGTGCTTTCTTTTGTACAAGGGCAGCAGTTCGCTGATCGACAGCAAGCCCTGCCAGCCGGCTTGCGCCGCAGCGGCGGACTGCGGCAACAAAGAGGTTTGATAATTCACATCGAGCAGTCGCGCGGTATTCTCCGCACGCTCGGTATAGCGGTTCATCCAGAACAGATGGTCGGCGGTTCGTGACAGCATAAAAAATCCTCAGCTTTCCAGAATCCAGGTGTCTTTGGTGCCACCGCCTTGCGACGAGTTGACCACCAGCGATCCTTCTTTAAGTGCGACCCGGGTCAAGCCGCCGGGCACCATCTGCACGCCTTTGCCGCTGAGCACATAGGGGCGCAGGTCGATGTGGCGCGGCGCGATGCCGCTTTCGACAAAAGTGGGGCAGCTTGACAGGCTCAGCGTCGGCTGGGCAATGTAGCCAGAAGGGTTGGCCGCCACGGCCTTTTTGAAGTCTTCCACCTGCGCCTGAGTAGATGCCGGGCCGACCAGCATGCCGTAGCCACCGGCGCCGTGCACCTCTTTGACCACCAGCTCTTTCATGTTGGCCAGCATATAGGCCAGGTCGTCCTGGTTGCGGCCCATGTAAGTTGGCACGTTGTGCAAAATGGGCTTTTCACCCAGGTAAAACTCGATCATCTTGGGCACGTAGGGGTAGATCGATTTGTCGTCTGCCACGCCGGTGCCAACACCGTTGCAGATGTTGATGTGGCCGGCTTTATAGACCTCCAGCAGCCCGGCGCAGCCCAGCGTGGAGGTGGGGCGAAACACCGTGGGGTCCAGATAGTCGTCATCGACCCGGCGGTAGATCACATCGACTCGCTGCGGACCGCGCGTGGTGCGCATATAACAAAAGTTGTCTTTGACAAACAGGTCCTGGCCTTCCACCAGCTCAATGCCCATTTGCTGCGCCAGAAAGGCGTGCTCAAAGTAGGCGCTGTTGTACATACCGGGGGTCAGCACCACCACGGTCGGTTCGGCAGTGGTGGCCGGGCTGCTCTGGCGCAGGGTTTCCAGCAACAAGTCGGGGTAATGGGCGATCGGCGCAACACGGTGTATGCTGAACAGGTCAGGAAACAGCCGCATCATCATCTTGCGGTCTTCCAGCATGTAACTGACGCCACTGGGCACGCGCAGGTTGTCTTCCAGCACATAATATTCACCGTTACCCTTGGCGTCGGGCGCACGCACGATGTCGATACCTGAGATTTGTGAATAGACCTGGTTAGGCAATTCCACCCCCATCATCTGGGGTCGGAATTGGGCGTTGTTTTCAATCTGTTCGCGCGGTATGTGCCCGGCTTTCAGAATCTCCTGATCGTGATAAATGTCATGCAGAAAGCGGTTCAAGGCGTTGACACGCTGCGTCAGACCAAGCTCCAGGTTGCGCCATTCATGTGCCGGGACGATGCGCGGAATCAGGTCAAACGGTATCAGCCGCTCGGTGCCCGCGCCCTCTTCGTCCTTGTCGCCATAGACAGCAAAGGTGATGCCGACGCGCCGGAAGATCATCTCGGCCTCAGCGCGGCGCTTGGCCATGGTATCGCCGGGCTGGCGCGCCAGCCACGCGTCGTAGATCTTGTAATGGTCACGAATCTGCTTGCCACCCGAGAAAAACTCGTAGGGCAACTGGGTGTACATCTCGTCAAATTTCTGCATGGAAAACTTCTCCTACGCCTAAGGATAGCAAGGTTTGAGCCAGATATCTTCACGCAAAAGTATTTGGTTGTCGTACCGGACCCGATCTGGCATCCATGGTACAAAAAGCACTGGATTGCGGGATCGGTGCCCACAATGACATCCGTTCTTTCTCATCATTCGCAACAACCCACCGCTGAAATTCACGGCAACTGATGCCGCCAAATACGTCGATCCGTCTCGCGCTGGCACTGCACCATGTCGGCGCGCCAGCTCTGCCAGGTAATGGCACCACAGCGGGGCGTATCCACCACGCGGATAGCCCGGTCAGCGTAACGCCCCATCACGGTGCCTGCGGGATGCCCAAAACGGTTGCGATAGCCCACTTGCACCAAGGCGATGCGCGGCTGCACAGCATCCAGAAATGCAGCGCTGCTGGAGGTCTTGCTGCCGTGGTGCGGAGCCAGCAGCAGATCCGCGCGTAACGGTACCCCCGCCTTCATCAAAAGCGCCTCTTGCGCCTGCTCGATGTCGCCCGTCAACAGGGCAGTCTGCGCCGCACTGTGGATACGCAGCACGCAGCTCATGGCGTTGCTCTGGCGCACCACGCCGTAGTCGGCCGCCTGCGGGTGCAACAGTTCAAAGTCCACCCCGTCCCAACGCCAGCGCTGCCCGGCAACGCACGGCTGCACGTCCACCAAAGCCGCCGCCAATAGACGCGACGCCGGGGGCAACACCAGCGCCGGATCGACCGACGTCAACAATTGCGCCCCTGGGTGCATCGCCAGTACCGACGTACCACCGCCCATATGGTCGCTGTCACGGTGGCTCAGCACCAGAGTGTCTAGCCGCACGCCCAGTGCGCGCAGCAGCGGCACCAGCACCCGTTCGCCAGCGTCGCTTTCCAGGCTGTAGCGCGGCCCGGCGTCAAACAACAGCGCGTGACCGGCAGTGCGCACCAGCACCGCGCTGCCCTGCCCGACATCGGCCGCCAACAGCTCAAATTGTCCGGCCGGTGGCAGCGGTGGCTGCCACAGCAACACCGGTAGCAACAGTGGCACACCCATCAGGCGTACGTTGGGTGGCAACCGCAGCACCAGCACCACCCCGCCCACCACGCCCAACAGCCCAAGCCACAACGGTGCGCGCGCCAGCCACAGCACCGCCCAGGGCCAGTCGGCCAGCCACTGCAATACCGTACCCAACCAAGCGACAGCCCAAGCGGCAACGTTCCACAGCGGTGGCCAAAACACACCCAGCAGTGCCAGCGGCGTCACCACAAACGTCACCCAGGGAATCGCCAGTGCATTGGCCAGCAGCCCGACCAGCGACACCTGGCCAAACAGCAGCAGACTCAACGGCGTCAGCGCCAGCGTGATCACCCACTGTTCCCGCATCGCTGAGAAAAATCTGCCTCTAGCCCCTTTGCCACTTGCGCTGCAAGCTGCTGAATCAGAAGCAAATAAAACCCCCACCGCGACAAAGCTCAGCCAAAAACCGGCCTGCATCAAGGCCCACGGATCCACCGCCGCCGCCACCGCGCAGGCCAGCAACCAGACCTGCGGCCAAGGCCAGCGCAAACCCGCCAGCCGCAGCAGGCTAACCACAGACAGCATCAGCACGGTGCGCTGCGCCGGTACGCCCCAGCCGCTAAACAGCGCATAGGCGCTTGCCAGCGCCACGCCTCCCAGCAAGGCGGCGGTCGGGGCCGGCAGCGTCAGACAGAGCCAGCCAGAGCAGCGCCACAGGCGGCCGATCAACGCCGCCGCCAGCCAGGCAAACAGGGTGATGTGCAGGCCCGAAATGCTCATCAGGTGCGCCACGCCAGTGGCGCGAAACACGTTCCAGTCGGCACGTTCGATGGCTGCCTGGTCGCCCACCACCAGCGCGGCGAGCAGACCCGCTGCGCGCGGCTCGGGCAGATGCGCAAAGATGCGCTGGCGCACCTGCTGGCGCGCCGCCTCCACCGGATGCTGCCAGCTTGAGCCCAGCAGCAGCGGCGCCGGATCGTGCCCGCCAGTGCGCACGTAACCGCTGGCCTGCACCCCCTGCTCCCACTGCCACAGTTCATAGTCAAAACCATACGGATTGACGCCCCCGTGCGGCGCCTTCAGACGCACCGTGAACTGCCAGCGCTGACCGGCCTGCAAGAGCGCTGGCGTGCGCTGCGGCTGGGCCAGCGGGTCGTCGGCGTCCGCCGGGATACGCCCAAACGCACCGCTGTACCAGGCCAGCTCAACGCGCGGCGGCAGCGTCACTGGCGCTCCATCCAACGTGCTGCTGGCCAGATCAAAACGAAACCGCAGGCCCCCTTCAAACGGCTGCGGCATACTGGCAACGGTGCCAACGACGGCGATATCGCGCCCCTGCAGGGCTGGCTGCAACGCACCGTGCGCAAACACACCAGCGCGCCAGTCGGTCACGCCAAACGCCAGCAAACCCACCGCCAGGGTCAGCGCCAGGTCTCTGACAACCCCTGAAATTGCTTCACTTTTAAGAGCTGTCAGCGCATACAGTGAAAGCCCAGCAAGCACAAAACATACATATACGCTGGCAGCCGAAAGTTGCCCCTGCTGCAACTGCAGAACGACTCCCAGCAGCACGCCCAGCAAGCTTGGCCAGCCCAGCAAGCGGTGTCGGTTTTTCATGGTCCGCCAGCACCGCGCAGCAGCCCCAGATCAGCGCGGGGCATCACCCAGCATACTTTGCACCTGAGCCAGCAGTTCGTCGCGCACTTCCAGCAGCGAGGCCAGTTGGATGTAATACGACTGAGTCTGTCCCTGCGCCTTGAGCTCGCACAAGCAGGCCGCCAAATCATGGATGCGACCATGCAGCGCCACCAGCCGCTGCACCGCCACCCGGTTCTTGCTGCGCTCAAGGCCCCCGCCGTCAAGCCACTGGCCGACCCGACACTGATGCGCGTCCAGCACTGGCGGTGCACTGTGCTCGTTGAGCAGATAGGACTCGATGGCACCGACCCAGGCGCGGTGTTCCACCATGGCGAACAGCAGCGGCAGATCGTCGCGCGGCAGCGTTGGCACCAGGTACCACTGGGCGTGGCCACGCCAATTTGCCACCCAGGCCGCAATGTCTTGCGCCGGCATCGGTCGGGCAATGCCATAGCCTTGCGCCAAGTCACAGCCCAACTGCAGCAGCATACGGCCATGCGCCACGGTTTCAACACCTTCGGCAATCACCTCACGGTGAAAAGACGTGGACAAGTCCAGCACCCCGAGCAAAATCGACAGGTCATCGGCATCGTCGAGCATGTCGCGCACAAAGCTCTGATCGATCTTGAGCACCGCCACCGGCAGGCGCCTGAGGTAGGTCAGCGACGAATAACCGGTGCCAAAGTCGTCCAGCGCAAAGTGCACACCCAGTTGGGTGCACTGGTTCATGATCCCGGTGACACGCTCCATGTCTTGCAACGCGCTGGTTTCGAGCACTTCAAGTTGCAAGTCATGGGCCGCCACGCTGGGCTGCGCCGCCAGCGCCGCCGACAGATGCTGGACAAAATCGCTCTGCTGCAACTGACGCGCAGCGACGTTCACACTGACCGGCAAGTGCAAGCCCTGCGCCTGCCACTGGGCCATTTGCTGCAAGGCGCTACCAATCACCCAGCCCCCCAACTCCACCATCAACGGATCGTCTTCAATCAGCGGCAAAAATTCAGCCGGTGCCAACACGCCGCGTTGCGGATGTTGCCAGCGCAGCAACGCCTCAGCCCCGACCACGCAGGCGCTGCGCATATTCACCTTGGGCTGGTAGTACAGCACAAATTCGTGCGACTGAAACGCCTGCCGCAGGCGTTGCACGCCTTCAAACTGGTCGCGCAGATGCATGTCTTGCGCCGCGTCAAACTGGTAGTAGCGGTTTTTGCCTGACTGTTTGGCCGCATACATGGCCTGGTCGGCTTGGCGCAACAACTGGTCGGCATCCACCTCTTGCTGCTGCGGATACAGCGTCATGCCGATGCTGGCCGTCACCGCCACGTCAATCTT
>JAQTSL010000088.1 GCA_028711355.1 Rhodoferax sp. | reverse complement strand
GCCAGGCCAGACCAGCGGCCAACGCCACTTCCATCAGCACCAATCCGACCAGCAGCCACTTTTGGATCGATTCATCGACGTAGTGCGTCCGGCGCTGGTACTTGACAACGGATTTTTGTTCCATGACAGGCCTCTTAAGGATCAGAGCGAATGACATTGCATACACAGCTTCGAACCGCTGTTGGTCACCACCAGTTGTCCGTGCTGCTTTTTGTAGGGCTCATGGCAGGACACACAACTGAGCTTGCCACCCGGCAACCAGATTTCTCTGGGCAACGACGAGCGCGCCTTGAATGAGCCCGACATGGCGGGGTAATCGATGCCAATCGGATGGTTGGCGCCGCCGCTGCTATGGCGCACCAGGCCGCGGGCAGTCACGCGCACCCCAGCGGCATCCCCCTCGGTGTTGTGGCAGCCCAGACACTGTAGCGACAACGCATCGACATTGCCCAACCGATTCATCTGCGCCATGTCGGCAATGGCGTGGCCAGACTGCTGCAGCGACACACCACCGTCTTTCATTGCGCTAAAAAAGTTGGCGTCGTGGCACGCCAGACACAGCGCCTTGCCACGGCGCTTGTCGCGCATCAGCCCTGGCGTGGAGCCGTGCACCGTGTGACAGGTACTGCACGTCATGTCGCCCTTCCAGTCCAGCGGCAAGTCGGCTGGGGGTTTGACCCTGGGCGCAAAGCCGCTGGGGTGGCTCATGCGCTTGACGTCTTTGTGGCAAATGCCACACAGCATTTCTTGCGACCCGATCAGCCGCCCGGCCTTGTCTGGCGTCACGCTTTGTCCAGCCAAATGGCAGTTACTGCACTTTTTGTCCATCAAGTGCGCGCCGTCGCCAAACGCCGCGTACAGCCAAACCGCTGCCCCCAGCAGCAGCACGCCCAGCACGCTTAGCCAAAATTTTTTAGACTTGGCCACGATGCTCGACCTCCTGCAACCGGGCTAGTGTCAGTTGCGCGGCCTCACCTGGAGCCACCTTGCGGCAATCTTCCAGCGCGTCGCGCAGCGCACCATAGTGCTCGCGCAAACGCGTTTGCGCCGTCTCAAATTCGCGCCACTCTTGCTGCAACGCGTCGGTCGCGCGGATCGCCAGCGGCCTGGCAAACGGGTCGGCCAAAATGGCCTTGATGTTTTGCGCAAACCGGAACAGCGGCCCGGCAATGCGGTGGCTGCTGTAGAGCGAAATCAACCAGGTGGTCAGCGCCGCCACCGTGACCGACAGCAGCCCAAACACCCACATCACCGGCCCCAGCTTTTGCTGCGTCAGGCTGTTGCTCATGACAATCGCGCCATAGTTACTGCCGGTGGCGTCGGTGGCCCACGTAATGGCCGCCAGTAGCCCAGCGCCAGACACCAGCGCCACCAGCAGGGCAATCTTGCCGACCCATTTCACATGAAATAGCGCCGCCGGTTGTCGATCAGAAGTGGACATAGTACAACCTACTGTAAAGGTGGTGTTGCCACACCCACGCGGTGTCGCACCGACCGGTAAACATCAAGCCGGACATACCATTGGTCCAGCACATACAGGCGGCTATCGGTATCCACCCCCAAGCCAGACGGCAGCATATAGGTGGCCGCCGCGCCTTGGTCGCCCCGGCTGCCAATCACGTAGCGGTAGTCGCCGTCGGGTCCAAACACCTGAATATTGCCAAACGTGGCGTCTGCCACATAGACCAAGCCCTGTCCATCAACCGCAATCTCTTTGGGCCGTGAAAACTGGCCCGGGCGTTTGCCGGCGCTGCCAAAGCTCTTGAGGTACTGGCCTTGCGCATCAAAGATCTGAACCCGGTAATTGCCACTGTCAACCACGTACAAGCGCCCGCCTGGCCCGACCGCCGCGTCCAGCGGCAGGTTGAATTCTCCGGGCCCCTCGCCACTGCCACCAAGGTCCATCAAATGGCTGCCGGTGACCGCGTTAAACACGCGCACCTGGTGCTGGCGCTCGCTCTGGTCGATAGCATAGACGCGCTGTCGGTCGGAGTCCACTGCCACATTGACCAGGCGGCGCAACCAGCGCGGCCCGCCAATCTTGCGCAGTTCGCGCCCCTGCGCGTCCAGCACCAGCACATAGCCCGACAAACCGTCGGCCACGTACCAGTTGCCGCTGCGATCGACACTGATGCCCACCGGCGAACGCTGGCCACCCAGTGCCGACAAATCAATTTTTGAAAACCGGTGCTGGGCAAAGTCAAACACACTTAGCGACGGGTCCAGCGCGTTGATCACCGCCACCCGCCCCAGGTGCACCGCCAGCGCCAGCGGACGGCTCAAGCCCTGGCCACCGCCCCGCCTGGTGCCCACCAGCATCTCCAGAAAGCCGTTGGAGCTACTGGCATTTGTCAAGTCGTCGGCCTCATACACGCTGCGCTCAAACAAATAGGCTGGGGCAGCAGGCGGTGGCGGAAACACGCGTGGCGCCTCGGGTTCCACGCTCTGCGGCCCGGTGGCGCCACAGCCCGCCAAGGCCAACACCAGCATGGCCAATAGCCCCCAAACCGATGGATTGCGGACCGAGTCCGCAATGACAAACCTGGCGCCTAAGTTACTGCTGCTTGTCATCGCCAATCCCCAATTTCTTCATTTTTTCCCACAGGTTCTTGCGGCTGATACCCAGCACCGCAGCCGTTTCGGCAATCTTGCCCTGCTTGCTTTTCAGAATTTGCTCAATGTAGAGGCGCTCATAGCTGCCCAGGTAATCGTTCAGCGAACTGGTCGTTGGCTCTGCTTCTGGCTCGGGTTCCAGTGGACCGCCAAACAGCGCATTGGGCGTCAGCACCGCCTGACTGGACAAAATGCAGGCGCGCTCCAGGCAACTTTTGAGTTCGCGGATATTGCCGGGCCAGCCGTGGTTCAGCAGCGCTTGTTCGGCCAGCGGACTGAGCTCGCGCCGTGCACACCCGTGCTGCACTGCCTCGGCGTCGAGCATCATGCCAGTCAGCCACAAAATATCTTCCTTGCGCTCGCGCAGCGGCGGAATTTGCAGCTCGAGCACGTTGACGCGGTAAAACAAATCTTCGCGGAACTCACCGGCCTCCACCATTTTTTTCAGGTTGCGGTTGGTCGCGCACACCAGGTTGATGCTGATCGGAATCAGCTTTTCGGCGCCCACGCGCACCACCTTGCGCTCCTGGATGACGCGCAGCAGCTTGACCTGCATCGACAGCGGCATCTCGCCGACCTCATCCAGAAACAGCGTGCCGCCGTTGGCTTGCTCAAAATAGCCTTCTTTGTCGCGGATAGCGCCGGTGTAGGCGCCCTTGACATAACCAAACATCTCGGCTTCCATCAGCGTTTCAGTGATAGCGCCACAGTTGACCGAAATAAATGGCTTTTTCGAATCGGGGTCGCGGATGCGGTGTAGCGCGCGCGCCACCACCTCTTTGCCGACACCCGATTCACCGGTAATCAATACCGTGATGTTGTCTGCCACCAGCCGTGGCAGCAACGCCTCAATATACCGCATCGATTTGGAAATGCCCAGTATCACCTGGCCCTGCGCATTGGCCAAGCCGATCGAACGCTTGGCAAAAATATTGCGCACCATCTCGATTAACACGCGGATATCCACCGGCTTGGTCAAGTAGTCTTCGGCACCCAGCTTGAGCAGCCCCACGGCTCGGTCAATGGCGCCATAACCGGTCATAAAAATGTAGGGCGGCAGCTCCACACCCGCCGCGCGCAACTCTTGAAACAGCCGCTCGCCGTCAATGTCGGGCAGCTTGATGTCGCTGATGACCACGCCAAATTTGTCTTTTACCAGCGCCGCACGCGCTGATTCGCCGGTCTTGAACCAGGTGCAATCGAGCCCTTCAATCTCAAATCGGTCCGAGACCGCTTCACCCATGATCTCGTCGTCTTCTATCAAACAAATGCGATTCGAACTCATGCTTGGTTATGCTTTAACAAGGGTAGTGTGACGGCAAAACGAACCCGTCCGTTCTGCTGTGTCAAGTCTATCTTGCCGCCCAACTGCTGCACGATCTGGTAGGTGACCCACAAGCCCAGCCCGTGGCCCTGGCCCGATTGACTGAGCGGCGAAAAAGGTTCAAACAAGTGCGCCCGCTGCTCTGGCGAAAACCCTTTGCCATCGTTTTCGACCGCCAGCAGCAGCGTGCTGTCGTGGTCTTCTACCAAGCAATCCACTACACCG
Organism: Rhodoferax sp.; assembly: GCA_028711355.1. Lineage (GTDB taxonomy): Bacteria > Pseudomonadota > Gammaproteobacteria > Burkholderiales > Burkholderiaceae_C > Rhodoferax. The sequence continues at coordinate 7,515 of JAQTSL010000088.1, read as the reverse complement.
CGGGAATTGGCGGCATGAATGGCATTGAGCAGCAGATTGATCAACACCTGGCGCACCTGGTTGGCCTGTAGTGGTACCGCACGCGCCAGGTTCGACTGCCATTGCAACTGCAGCTCCTTTTTCTGCGCCTGCGGCAATATCAGCGAGCGCACGTCTTCAAAATCTTGTGGCTCCAGGTCGCGGTTGCGCACGCGCGCCTCCACCAGCAAGGCGCCTACCGTCTCTTTGATCTGCTTGAGCCCACGCTGGATCAGCGCCACCGTTTTGGCGGTGCGCGCGTCCATATTGCCATAGGCGTTGAGCGTGTCGATGGCGGTCAACATACCGCCCAGCGGGTTGTTGATCTCGTGCGCCACGCCAGCGGCCAGGTGCCCCACCGCAGCCAATCGCTCAGACTGCACCACTTGTCGCTCCAGCGCTTCCTGGCCTTTTTGTTCGACCAACATCCGTTTGTAGGCCTGAAACAGCTCACCCAGTTCGTCGTGGTAGGGATAAAGCTGGTCCACCACCTCGGTGGCGGCGTTCAGGTCGTTTTCTTTCATGCGCTGGCTGATCAGCACCAGCGGGCGCACAGTGCGGCGCGCCCAATACCAATTGATCGGCAGCAAAATGGCCAGCGCAATCACGCCCATGGTGGCGCCGTGGATCAGGATGCGAAAGAACTTCGGCCACAAAATTTCATCTTTGGAGTGCACCACAATCAAGGTGCCCAGCGTAAAGCCGTCATGCACAATCGGTGCGGCAATGTAAAAATTTTTCTCGTCCTGCATATCGTAAGTGGGGTGCGTCAGGCTTTTTGACTCTGCAATGCGCTGCACAAACATACTGTATTCGGGTGTCAATTGGCTCACTTGCGTGCCCATCGGGATCAGCATCGGATCGGTTGAGGTAACCACTTTGAGCTCGTTGTCCAGCACCAGGATAAAACGGGGTTTTTGAACATCCTTGGCGTCCGAAGCCACCAACGGCGCGTTGATGATGCCAAACGCGCGCCACAGGTCGTCTTCCATCAGCGGGTGAAACAAGTCGTCAGCCAGCCGGTGCGCCAGACTGGCCGAGCCCGCCAACAAGTTCTCACGCAGATCGTCATAGGCCTTATAGACCAGTGACAGCGACACCAGCAGCGTTGTGACGACGATTAAAAAACTGCCCCAGATCGGAATCTTGTAGCGCAGGCTCAGATCAAAAAAACGCTGCAACATCATTCTTCACCCAGCGCGCGGCGCATCTGCAACTGGCGCTGGTAGATGCGTTCATCCCCGACCACAAACGCATCCACCCGCATCCGCTTGAGCAACTCTTTGCCCACCGGGTCCTGGTCCATGCTCAGCAGCAGGTGCTGCACTTTTTGCACATCCACCGGGTCCGCGTTGCGATTGGCAATAAAAGCCGGGGCACCATACACCGGCGACTGGGCAATCACCCGCGCCCGCTTAGTCAGATCAGGCTGGTCGGTCACCATGCGGTCCCAGATCACGCTGTCCACCGCCCCGGCGTGTGCCAGGCCCAGCGCCACTGCCTTAATCACGTCTTTGTGCGAACGGGTAAAAAACATTCGCTTGAAAAACCGGTCGGGGTTTTCACCTGCCGTCAACAAATGGTAGCGCACGTCCAGATAACTGCCATTGGCCTGCCGGTCGGCAAACGCAAAAACGGAACCACGCAATTGCCCGAGCGACGTGGTGTGCACGTTCAGGGCCGACACAATGGTGTAAGACTTGGCGGATGGCTGCCCGTTGTACATCGGCACCGCCAGCAATTGCACATGGTCCATGAACTGGCTATCCGGATAGTCTGTGACCCAGGCAAACTCCAGCTTTGCGCGCACCATCTCAGCGGTGGTATTGTTAAACCGCCCGTGTACCACCGCCTCCACCGGGTGGCTCAGCCGCGATTCCAGATAAACCCTGAATTCGTCAATCAAGAAGTAATCCAGCGCCAAGGTCTTGTGCGGAATGCCAATGCGTATCGGCAGCAGGTGCAGATTGGCCCACGCTGGCAGCAGCGGCAACGCCAGACACGCAAGCAACAGCAGACGCAGCACAGTGCGCCCCCGACAAAACAAACCAACGATCGTCATTGTTTGCAATCTTTTCACTCAATTCCCGCCCAACACCGAGCCCGTGTATTCTTTCACCGCCGCGGGGCAAAGCGGCGCGCCGACCGACAAAAAATATGACATAAATCAAAAGAAGCGGGAATAGCCGCCAGCGCCCAAAAGCCACCCCGTAAAATTGTCAACGCGTGGCAGATGGCAAGCGTTACAGCAACGTGGATTGCTTGATTCGCCTCGTGAGGGGAACACATTCCACAGACGATTCAGCGGTGCACGCTGGCTGTCCTGGTTGGGTTCTTGCACATTTTGTTCAACTTTTTTACAGGTATTTATATGAAGAAACTGAGTCTTTCCTTGATCGCCATCGCCGCCTTGACCATGGGCGCGACTACCGCTGCCTACGCCGACGCCGAAGGCCTGCTCAAAGACAGCAAGTGCGGCAAGTGCCATGCCGCCGACAAAGAAAAATCGGGCCCGTCCTGGAAAAAAGTTGCCGAAAAGTACAAAGGCAAGGCCGACGCTGAAGCCAAGCTTTACACCCATCTGACCACCGGTCCCAAGGTCAAGGTTGACGGCGAAGAAGAAGTCCACGCCAAGATCAAGAGCACCGACGAAAAAGCCATCAAGGAAGTCATCGCTTTCATCCTGAAATAAGCCTCACAGCCATTCTTTCAGACGAAAACCCGCTACCGCTTTGGTAGCGGGTTTTTTTTGCAGCTGATCTTGCAACTCCAGCCCGCAAAGATACCCATTGATACCGGCAAATCCACAAGCCGAATCGACCGTCAGCGCTTGCCATACAAGCGCAAACAGCTACAAATATCAAAGCAACCAGCACCCGGCGTGCGCTGCTGCGTCCTCAATCCACTCTATGCAGCGCAGCCTTGCGGCAGGCGCACATCATTGCAGGCCCCGACTCCCAATCCATGGACCCCGAATCTGGTCCGGGCTGACAAGGATCATGGAAGCCCGTATTCCAGAGCCGGCCGGTCATGCTGTCCATCGGGCTTACTACCAGGCGCTTGCCACCAGTGGCAAAGTGCTGGAGGCCGTGAACGGCGTGTTGGTCGAAACCACGGCTGAGGGCGAACACAAAGAAATTCGCAAACTGACCGCACCAACCTTGAGAAAAGTCTCCATGAGCAAGGCGCTCTGGCCTTGAACAGCTTTGAGGTCAAAAGGGTAGCGTCCCCGATTACCCTTGAAAAGGGTAGCGTCCCCGATTACCCCACATGGATTACCCCACATGAAGCAGAATGACTATAATGTTACATGTAACAAATGGGGATCAACATGGCCACGCCGTCCGCTGAAAGGGTTCGAAAGCACAGAGTCAGTTTGCGTGAAGCGGGTATGCGGCCAGTGCAAATCTGGGTGCCCGATACACGGCGCGAGAACTTTGCCATCGAATGCAAGCGGCAATCGCTGCTGCTAAAAAACGACCCCCTAGAACTTGACAGTCAAAACTGGCTACAAAGCGTGGCCGATCACCAAGGATGGCAATGAGACGTGGGGATTTGATCACCATCGCCTTGCAAGGAGACTACGGCAAACCTCGGCCAGCCCTGATTGTTCAGTCTGACCTGTTCGATGAACACCCATCAGTGACCATCTTGCCGGTGACAGGGGAACTGCGCGAGACCCCGCTGTTTCGCGTCCGGATTGAGGCCGATGCGCACAACGGACTCGAGAAAACCTCAGACATCATGGTGGACAAGGCCCAATCGGTGCCCCGGCTGCGCATTGGCGCTGTTTTTGGGCACATTTCCGAAGAACAGTTGCTGGCTGTGAGCCGTTCCCTGGCTGTGTTTTTGGGGGTGATCTAACCAATCACAAACCTTTTAGGCCGCTGGCAGCGTGTTCAGGACAAAGCCGCTGCAGCCTGATTGGGCAACACCTCACGAAGATCGGCAATCGTTGCCATCAGCATCATTGGATCAAGCGGCGAAGGATCAAAACCTACACCTACGTAAAAGGCCCGAGCTCGCTCTGACAGTGCATGAACAACCATCCCCCGAATCCCGACACTGTCAGCGGCAGCGATCACGCGCAAACAAGCATCACGCACAAGCGCTCGGCCGATGCCACTTCCCTGAAGCGACGCATCAATGGCAAGTCGGCCCAAAACGACAACCGGTACAGGGTCGGGCATGTTGCGTCGCATGCGGCCGGTGGCCACGTCTGGGGCCACCGCACTAGAGGCCAGGGCGTAGAAGCCCAGCACGCGCTGGCCCTCGCAAACCACAAAAGTGCGGGATGCGCCTGTTGCCTGGTTCTTCAGGGCGCGCTGTTGGAGCCAACGATCCAGACTTTCGACACCACTGGCAAAGCGGCTTGTATCGTGATGCGCAGCAAGGGCAACGGGCGCATCCAAGTTCACCGCTGATCCCATGGCGCTGTCGTTTTCAGGGTCTTTTGCAACCGACTATTTGGTACCGGCGGCCGGTCCAGAAGTATCACAAACTGGGCATAGGCTTCTTCACTGACCACAAACAAGGCTTGATCCAGCAACGCATCTTCGGCTGCACCGCGCGCCGCATCCAAAATGAAGTCGGTGCGGTACTTACCCCGCACTTTAGCCGCGCGGTCAATCAGATCGCGCACCTCGGGTTTGATACGTAAATTCAGGGTGTCACGTTTGGAGCGGGTGTCGGCAATAGACATGATCGTTTCTCTTGGGATGTACGGTCAGTGTAGCAGCGCGTAGTGTCTTTGTCATTACGTCGAATTCACCACGCCTGAGACACGCATCACTATCAATCAGACCTTGATCAACCAAACGCTGCGCCAAGTCATCCGTCAAGAGTTGCACGCCGCCTGACCCTCTAGCCATTGTCCACGGGTCTCTGCTCGTTCCAGCGCTAACAGAGCATCGCCCACCTTTACATTGAGAATGCGATCGCTCATTTTTTCATCCCTTTTATCGATTTACAGCAACCCAGCTAGATGGTAAGCTTGCTCTCATGAAAACCACACTTGATTTACCCGACGAGCTGGTGCGACAAATGAAGTTGCGCGCCGTCACGCAAGGCCGTACTCTGCGCGACCTGGTTGCTGACTTTTTGCGCCAGGGGCTGGGGTTGGCTAACCCCAAGCCCGCACCACCGATTTCCCCGGAATCTGGCGTGTTTATTAATACCGACGGCTTACCCGTGTTCCGTTGTGCAAACAGTGCTCCGGCTGGGCACATGAGCATCGACCAATTGCTGCAGCTCGAACAAGATGCGCTCACCAGCGAGGACATACAGCGTGCCGGGCTCTCTGTTTGATACCAACGTATGGTTGGCCGCCACTTTTCCCAAACACCCTTTTCACCCCATAGCTCAGCAGGTCATCAAGCAGGGCACCCCATCACAGCCCGCTGTATGGTGCCGTGCCACCGAGCAAAGCTTTGTTCGGCTGGCATCCACAGCCACCATCCACCGCGCCTACCAAGCCCTTGGCCTGACTAACCGCAGCGTTTGGATGGCACTTGATGCGCTGCAAGCCTTGCCACAAGTGACGTGGCGAGACGAACCGCCCGGGCTGTTCGATCTGTGGCGCACGCTGGCTACCTTGGACAGTGCCTCCCCCAAAGTCTGGATGGATGCCTACCTGGCCGCCTTTGCCATTGCTGGCGGTCTGCGCATGACCACGCTGGACAAAGACTTCAAAAACTTTGTTCCGCATGGGCTTGATTTGGAGTTGCTGGGTTCATGACTAGTAGTCCGTTTCATCAAAACGGTTACAAAATGAAATTGATGGATTTTTCAGACTGGTTAGGCGAGAGGAGGCGACATAGCCGTAGCTATGGCAACGACGAACAACAACGCCAGGCTGGAAAAGACACAATTTCATGTAAGTGTTTTGGTGGAACGGACTACTAGCCCTGCAACTTGTGTTGTTGTTACGTGGCAGGCTTAAAAGGGTGGCGTAATTAACTGGACAACACGGCCTCAATGCGTGTCAACAGCGCTTGCGCCTGCTTCAGGCACTCCTGTAGCGCAGCTTCAGAGACCAACTCACCGTCGTAATCACTCAGGTTTCGCTGCTTTCGCAGACTGTCCAGAACGCGGATCGTGGCAACGTCAACGTCCAAGGTGTGAGCCAAGCATGCAATAGCCGTTTGATGATGACCCGGCTTGCTGGTGCTGGTACGAAAACCCTTGATGTGCAGCCCCATGTCAGCTACCGCACGGATGGCGGTATAGGCACAGTCAAAGCGCGTCTCATCGCTGTTTTGGGCAAATTGCGCATCGCGCAGACGTTGCCTGGCAGTGGCCAACATCCGGTCCACCAAGTCCTTGGAGTGAGTGACAGGCTCAAGCTGGCCGATGGTGGCCAAGTTAAGCAAGTTGGTCGAGGTCATGTTGCGATCCAATTAAAAACAGCTTGGGTTTGGCCAGCACATCCAGCACAAAAGGTGCGTTGGCTGCCAATTTGGCGCGCCAGTCTGCCGTTGAAAAAACCTTGGGGTTGATTTCGCGCTGCAAAGTGGTCTGTGCTTCAAACAACAGGTTGACCACTTCACCAAAGTCCACGTCGCCAATCACCATCACATCAACATCACTCAGCGCCGTCTCACGCGCCTGCGCCACCGAGCCGAACACAAACGCCACGCTGACCCGGTTGGCAACCGGTGCCAGGGCCAAGGTCAGCACATCCGCCAGGCCAATCGTCTTGCGCAGCAAGGCACCAAGCTCTGCAAACACCGGGTGCGCCGGGTTGGCGCAATACTGAAGCTGATTGCCCACGCTGTGCCGCTCAAGCAGACCAGCACGCTGCAAACGGCCAAGCTCTTTGTGCATCGTGCCGGCTACGGTGCCTGTTAACCGGGCAATTTCACGAACATGCAATCGCCGCTGCGGCTGCAATAGAAGCAAGGCCAGCGCCTTGCCCCGGTACTGGAGCGGAAACAATAGATCAGAGGCGGACTCGTTTGTAGCTTTCATAGCTACGATTGTAGCTTTATGAGTTGTCGCGCCGATCCCAGCACAAAACGATCCGGCATGACAACCACAAAGGCACAAGCCTAATTGGCCTCTGACGCTTGCCATACAAGCGCAAGCAGCTACAAATATAAAAGCAATCCACAGCCAGAGGCAGGTAGCTCCGGCACAGTATCCGGCTCACGTCGGCGATTGGACGACTGCTTGGGTTGCGCCTTGACAGGGCCTCACCTTCATCGCCGCGAATTCAACCCCAAGCATCAAAGATGGCTGTCATTGCGGGCTCCGACCCGCAATCCATGGACCCCGAAACAAAGGGTAGCGTCCCCTTTTGTTCCCCTTTTGTTCCAAGATCAGAGCACCGACGAAAAAGCCATCAAGGAAGTGATTGCTTTCATTCTGAAGCACTATTGATTCGGCCCAAATAAGTTTGAACTTTCCATGAATTTCATGATCGAAATCGCATGGAAAAAGAAAGCGCAAGAAACCAAACCCTGGAGCAACTTCACGAGCGGCGCAAGCAAGTCGTGC
>JAQTSL010000395.1 GCA_028711355.1 Rhodoferax sp. | reverse complement strand
CCAGCGCCGCCAGCCCCGCACCAAGCGCCAAACCCGCCACACTGCCCACCAGCCCCAGCGCCAAAGATTCCCACAGCACCAGTGTCAGCCGGTCGCGCGGGCTCAAGCCCAACACGCCGAGCAAGGCAAACTGCTGGGCCCGTTTGGCGACGCTGAGCGACAACACCGAAAACACCAAAAATGCGCCGGTAAATAGCGCAATCAGCGCCAGCACCGTCAGGTTGACCCGGTACGCGCGTGACAGGTTGTTGACCTGCGACTGCGCATCCGCTGGCGCGGCCACCGTTACATTGGCGGGCCAGTCGGGGGCGGCTTGCAGCGCAGCGGCAAAGGTATTGCGGTCAGTGCCGGGTTGCAGCTTCAAGTCGATGCGGCTGAGTTGCCCTTGCTTGCCAAACAGCTCTTGCGCCGCGCCAATATCCATCACCGCCAGCGCCGGGCCGCTGGTGCGCACGCTGCCCGCCACACGCACTGGCTGCCAGGTCATACCGCTTTGCAACTGCAGCTCATTCCATTTCGAAATCATCGGTGTCGTTGTTGCTTCGCCTTGCCGTGCGACAGCACTGTCTGCGGCTTCGCGCCTAGACACAAATGATTTGGAAATGGAATCGGGTGCCGATGCGGTCAGGCGCTGCGCTGCCGCGTTCAAAAATACTTGCCCAGGCGCAAACAACGCCCAGCGGTCGGCAGTGTCCGCCTGCGGCAAGGGCATCAGGTCGGGCGAAATGCCGGGTACTGCCAGCGCATCGACACCCAGCACGCGCAACGATCGTTTGCCCTGCTTGGTCAGCACGTAGCTGCCAATTTCAAGCAGCGGCGAAGCCACCCCCACCTCAGGCAAACGGGCCACACGGGCGTACAGTGCTTCGTCAAATTGGCCTTGCACCGCGCGCAGTTCCAGGTCGCTTTGACCACCAACGGATCGCGCCGCCTGGCTAAATTCATCCAGCGCGCTGGCGTTGATCAGGTGCACCGAAAACGCCAGCGCCACACCAAGCATCACCGCCAGCACGGCGGCCGCATTGCGCCACGGGTGCTGGCGCAGCTCTTGCCAGGAGAAGGTTTTGAGCAGCTCAAGCATAGGGGGCTATCGCCAGAAACTCAGGTCCAACCGACGAGAACTTATTTCTGCAACCAGACTTTGATCAACGATTCTTTCTGGGTATGTCTCTGACCGATTAGGATCAATCCAAATCATCCAGATGCCGACCAGCTCACGCCGCCAGCCGGGACGATTTGGGCACGTGCGCCAACAAAAACTCCATCTGGTCGGCCAGGATGCGGCGGTTGCGCAAAATGAAGTCTTCCCACAGGCTGGGCACGTAAGGCGTATAAAGCAGCGGCATATTCGCCTGTTCGGGCGTGCGGTGGCTTTTGCGGTGGTTGCAGGCGCGACACGCGGTGACCACGTTCATCCAGGTGTCGATGCCGTATTGCGCAAACGGAAGGATGTGTTCACGCGTCAGGTCGGCTTCAAAAAACTGCTCGCCGCAATAAGCACAGACGTTGCGGTCACGGGCAAACAGCTTGGCATTGGTCAGCCCGGGCTTCAGGTCAAACGGGTTGATGGCGGGTACACCCCGGGTGCCAATGATGCTGCTGACGGTGATGATCGATTGGCGGCCGGTGCGAGCATTGTGGCCACCATGAAACACCGCAATCTGGTGCCCGACTTCCCAGCGCACCTCGCTGGCAGCATAGTGCAACACCGCTTGTTCCAGCGTAATCCACGACTGGGGCAACCCTTGGGCCGACAGCTTCAAGACTTTCAAAACACGACTCCTGTCAAGACGTTATTCGAACCGATCCCAAATCCTCACATGCACACCGCACACGACGCCGCAATATACTCCTTTCATAGGATAAATTAACTTCAGGCGCTTTCATTACCTGCGCCGACAGCTACTAAAAATATAACAAACCATGAAGATTTTCCGTGGCTTCAAGCACCCAGACGTGGCACCAACGTGCGCCTTGACGATTGGTAATTTTGACGGATTGCACCGCGGCCACCAGGCCATGCTGAACCTGCTCAAGGGCGAGGCGCAGCAGCGCGGTGTGCCCAGTTGCGTGCTCACTTTTGAGCCGCATCCACGCGATTTTTTTGCCGGTCTGACGCACAACCCCGACCTGGCCCCGGCGCGCGTGGGCACGCTGCGCGACAAACTGACCGACCTGGGTGCCTGCGGCGTTGACCAAACCGTGGTGCTGCCATTCGACAAAACATTGGCCAACCTGTCGCCGCAGGTGTTTATCAACCAGGTGTTGCTGCAAGGCCTGGGCGCGCGCTATGTGCTGGTAGGTGACGACTTTCGCTTTGGTGCCCGCCGCGCGGGTGACTACGCCACGCTGGACGCCGCCGGGCTGGCGCAGGGCTTTGACGTGGCGCGCATGAACAGCTACGAGGTGCATGGTCTGCGCGTGTCGAGCTCAGCCGTGCGCAACGCGCTTTTTGAGGGGCGGCTGACTGATGCTGCGCGCAAGCTTGGCCACCCTTACCGCATTTCGGGCCACGTGGTGCATGGACGCAAGCTGGGTCGTACCTTGGGCTTCAAGACGCTCAATCTGCGCTTCAAACACTGGAAGCCGGCCGCCAGCGGCATTTTTGCCGTGCTGGTCTATGGGTTGAGCGACCAGCCGCTGCAAGGTGTGGCTAACATGGGCATCCGGCCATCGCTGGACCCAAGCGACGTGAATGGCGGGCGGGTGTTGCTGGAGACGCATTGCCTGCAATGGCCAGCGCAGATGGGCGCTGAAGGGGCTTACGGCAAAATTATCCGTGTTGAGCTACTGCACAAACTGCACGACGAACGCAAATACGACTGCCTGGACGCGTTGACCGCCGGTATTGGTCAAGATTGCCAGGACGCCAGCGTCTATTTTGGCGCCCATCCAGTGTCAAATTCCACCAACACCTAGTGGGCTGCTGCGCATGCAGCACGGCATAG
>JAQTSL010000394.1 GCA_028711355.1 Rhodoferax sp. | reverse complement strand
GTCTTGCTGGTAACGAACTGCGCGTAGAGCCAGGCGGCAGCCACTTTGTTGGCGTCGTGGTCCTTGAAGAAGGTCCACGAGCCGACGTCCTGGTAACCGTTTTGCATGCCTTGTTTCCAGTAGGGACCGTTCGGGCCGGGGGCCATGCGCCACTTCGGTGTACCGTCGGCATTCACCACCGGCAAACCAGGTTTGACCATGTCAGCGGTAAACGCCGTGTACCAGAAGATCTGCTGTGCAATCTGGCCTTGTGCTGGCACCGGGCCAGCTTCGCCGAAGGTCATGCCAGTGGCTTCCTTCGGTGCATATTTCTTCATCCAATCGACATACTTGGTCAGCGCATAGACGGCGGCCGGCGAGTTGGTGGCGCCACCGCGCGAAACCGACGCACCGACCGGCGTGCACTTGTCAGCCGCAACGCGGATGCCCCATTCATCCACCGGAAGACCGTTCGGGATACCCTTGTCAGCCGCGCCAGCCATGGACAGCCAGGCGTCGGTGAAACGCCAACCCAAAGAAGGGTCCTTTTTGCCGTAATCCATATGACCATAAATCGGCTTGCCGTCAAGGGTCTTCACGTCTTCACTGAAGAAGGCGGCTATATCCTCGTAGGCGCTCCAATTCAGTGGCACGCCCAGGTCGTAGCCGTATTTGGCTTTGAACTTGTCCTGCAGATCTTTCCTGGCAAACAGGTCGGCGCGGAACCAGTACAGGTTGGCAAACTGCTGCGTGGGCAGTTGGTACAGCTTATGGTCGGGGGCCGTGGTGAAACTGGTACCAATGAAGTCTTTCAGGTCCAGCCCCGGATTGGTGTACTCCTTGCCGGTGCCGGCCATGTAATCGCTCAGCGCCAAGATCTTGCCGTAGCGGTAATGGGTGCCAATGAGATCGGAGTCGGAAATCCAGCCGTCGTAGATTGATTTGCCGGACTGCATGGAAGTCTGCAGCTTTTCGACCACGTCGCCTTCCTGGATGATGTCATGCTTGACCTTGATACCAGTGATTTCCTCGAAAGCCTTGGCCAGTGTCTTCGATTCATACTCATGTACCGTCAGGGTTTCCGACACCGTACTGATTTCGGTAACACCCTTGGCCTTGAGTTTCTTGGCGGCGTCGATAAACCATTTCATTTCAGCGGCCTGTTTGTCTTTCGACAAGGTGGACGGCTGGAATTCACTGTCAATCCACTTCTTGGCTGCCGCCTCGTCGGCCCAACCCTGACTGGACATCGCGCAGCAGGCGACAGCCACTGCCAATGCGCTATATCGCAATTTCATAATCAAACTCCTCAGATGTGTATGACCCCTGATTCAAAAGCGGTTCGGCTCCAGGGGACAACTAGCCGATCCCTATTAACGCAATTGCTAGCCTTTGTGCATGATCAGTGCGAGCAAAGCCATCGACACTACAAAGCTGATCCAGATCGACGGCTCCACCTCAAGCGCCATCCAGCCCATCAACCGACCGCTGATGCCGACAAAAGCCAGATTCACATACGCCGCTGCCAGCAAGCCGATAAATAGTCGGTCGCCGCGGGTCGTCTCCATTGGGAGAAAACCACGCCGCAGGACGGTCGGTGACTTGATTTCCCAAACCGTCATGCCAAACAGCATCAGCGCGATGCAGGTAAAAAACACCGCTACCGGCGTTGTCCACACCATCCATTCAAACATCAGCATCTCCTTCATTCGGCAGGAAGCGGCACTTGCCCGCTGTCGGCAACTGCGGCCAGTCCCACAAGGTCCTCATACGCGTCCCATCGCGAAACCCTTGGCGATGTAATTGCGGACAAACCAGATCACAATGGCGCCCGGCACAATCGTCAGGGTGCCGGCGGCGGCCAGGGTGGCCCAGTCCATTCCAGCGGCCGACACAGTGCGTGTCATAATGGCCACGATCGGTTTCGCATTCACACTGGTCAAGGTGCGGGCCAGCAGCAGTTCGACCCAACTGAACATGAAGCAAAAGAATGCGGCAACGCCAACGCCAGCTTTGATAAGTGGCAAAAATATCTTGATGAAAAACGCCGGAAACGTATAGCCATCGATATACGCGGTTTCATCGATCTCGCGTGGAATACCACTCATGAAACCTTCCAGAATCCAGACCGCCAGCGGTACGTTGAACAAGAGATGTGCCATAGCCACGGCCAGGTGCGTGTCGAGCAGGCCGACGGTGGAGTAGAGCTGGAAAAAGGGCAGCAAAAACACAGCCGGCGGCGTCATCCGGTTGGTTAGCAACCAAAAGAAGACATGCTTGTCGCCGAGAAAACTGAAGCGTGAGAATGCATAGGCCGCTGGCAAGGCAACGGTGATCGAAATCACGGTATTGATGCCAACATAAATCAGGCTGTTGATGTAACCCGAGTACCACGAGGCATCGGTCAGAATGGTTTTGTAGTTGGCCCAGGTGAAGTGCTGTGGCAGGAGGGAGAAGCTCGCCAGGATGTCCTCGTTCGTCTTGAACGACATATTGATCATCCAGTACACCGGCAGCAAGGCGAAGACGATGTACAGCCACAGGAACAGGGTGCGCTTTTGAAAACCCGACTTATTCATGGCCGCTCCCTTGTTCCTGGGTACCTACCCTTTGCATCCAGTTGTACAGAATGAAACTCAGCAGCAAAATGATCAGGAAATAGATCAATGAGAATGCGGCAGCCGGCCCGACATCGAACTGTCCCACGGCCTTGAGGGTCAGAAACTGGGAAAGGAAAGTGGTTGAGTTCCCGGGTCCGCCGCCGGTCAGCACGAAAGGTTCGGTGTAAATCATGAAGCTGTCCATGAAGCGCAACAACACAGCGATCATCAGCACGCCCCGCATCTTGGGTAGTTGCACGTACCAAAAAACCGCAAATTTGCTGGCACCGTCAATGCTGGCCGCCTGGTAATAGGCGTCCGGGATGGAACGCAGTCCTGCGTAGCCCAACAAGCCCACCAGCGGGGTCCAATG
>JAQTSL010000087.1 GCA_028711355.1 Rhodoferax sp. | reverse complement strand
ACCATCGGCGCCACCGCGCCGTTTGTCGGGCTGCTCGGCACGGTCTGGGGCATTTACCACGCGCTGATCGGCATTGCCAGTGTTGGGCAGGTCACCATCGACCGTATTTCTGGCCCGGTGGGTGAGTCGCTGATCATGACCGCAGCCGGCTTGGCGGTGGCGATCCCCGCCGTACTGGCGTACAACGTGATGGGGCGCGTGGTAGCGCGCATCGAGGCCGAGCTGGAAGGCTTTGCCCGTGACCTGCGCGAGCTGCTTGGCCACAAGGAGCTGGCGTGAGTAAACGTTTCGCCGCCGGGCCGCCCCAAGGCGAATCAGCCCCCTCGGGGGGCAGCGACCCGCGTCAGCGGCGGAGCGTGGGGGCATGAGTTTCGGCCGCCTAGACCGTCCCTCTGGCTCACAGCCGATGAGCGACATCAACATGACGCCGCTGATCGACGTGATGCTGGTGCTGGTGGTGATCTTTATCCTGACCGCACCGCTGTTGGCCAGCTCGATCAAGCTCGACCTGCCGCGCAGTGACGCCGCGCAAACGGGTGATGCGCCCGCCGCCATCTCCATCGTGGTCAATGCCGCCGGGTTGACCTATCTGGACGACCAGGCGGTGTCACCACAAACGCTGGCGCAGCGCTTGCAGGCGGCCCGGCAACGCGCGCCCGACACCGAACTGCAGTTGCGCGCCGACCAGGCGGTGCCCTATGGACGCATCGTCGAGGTGATGGGCATTGCGCAACAAGCCGGGCTCACGCGCATCGCCTTTGTCGCCGACAACCGCAGCGCGCCGGGTGGGCCAGCGGCCAAACCCTAAAATCGAGCGACTGAGCCGTTGCAAGCCCGCAGCGACGTGAATCACGATTCCATGCCAGGCGCCGCAGCGCCGCAACGACGAACATCATGCAAGAAAAATACGAGCACCTTACCGTTGAACCCGCCGCACAGGCGCACTGGCAGTCGATCGACGCCTACCGCGTGACTGAAAACGCCCAAGACGCGCAGGGCAACCCCAAGAAAAAGTTTTACGCCTGCTCAATGCTGCCCTACCCCAGCGGCAAGTTGCACATGGGCCATGTGCGCAACTACACCATCAACGACATGCTGACGCGCTACCTGCGCATGAACGGCTACAACGTGCTCATGCCCATGGGCTGGGACGCCTTTGGCCTGCCAGCGGAAAACGCCGCACTCAAAAACGGCGTGCCACCAGCCAAGTGGACGTTCGAGAACATCGCCTACATGAAGCGCCAGATGCAGGCGATGGGCCTGGCGATCGACTGGAGCCGCGAGGTGGCGACCTGCACGCCCGAGTATTACCAGTGGAACCAGTGGCTGTTTTTGAAGATGTTGAAGAAAGGCATTGCCTACCGCAAGACCCAGGTCGTCAACTGGGACCCGGTGGACATGACCGTGCTGGCCAACGAGCAAGTCATTGACGGCAAAGGCTGGCGCACCGGTGCGGTGGTCGAAAAGCGTGAAATCCCGGGCTATTACCTGGCCATCACCCAGTACGCCGAAGAGCTGCTGGCCAACGTCACCGGCGACAACATGCCCGGCTGGCCCGAGCGCGTCAAGCTGATGCAGGAGAACTGGATTGGCAAGAGCGAAGGCGTGCGCTTTGCCTTTACCCACACTGTCCAGTCTGCCGACGGTACCCTGATTGGCGACGGCAAGATGTACGTCTTTACCACTCGGGTGGACACCATCATGGGGGTGACTTTTTGCGCGGTGGCACCCGAGCATCCGCTGGCGCTGCACGCGGCGGCCAGCAACCCGGCGCTGGCGGCTTTTTTGCGAGAGTGCGCGCACGGCGGCACCACCGAAGCTGAACTGGCCACCCAAGAGAAAAAAGGCCTGGCCACCGGCCTGTTTGTCACGCACCCGCTGACTGGCAAGCAAGTTGAAGTCTGGGTTGGCAACTACGTGTTGATGGCTTATGGCGACGGCGCGGTGATGGGTGTGCCAGCGCACGATGAGCGCGACTTTGCGTTTGCGCTGAAGTACGCGTTGCCGATCAAGCCAGTCGTCGCGGTGGCGGCTCCGGCCGGGTCTGCGCCCGCGCCGGGCTCCTCATACTGCGAGCAGAAATTGTCACCCGGCGCGGGCGCAGACCCAGCCTACCGGGTGTTTGACACCACTGTTTGGCACGACTGGTATGCGGAAAAGGGTGCCGGGGTGGCGGTCAACTCGGGCAAATACGACGGCCTGAAGTTTCAGGACTGTGTCGATGCGGTGGCGGCCGACCTGCTGGCGCTGGGCCTGGGCGAGAAAAAGGTCACCTGGCGGCTGCGCGACTGGGGCGTGAGCCGCCAGCGCTACTGGGGCACGCCGATCCCGATCATCCATTGTGATGAACACGGTGCCGTGCCGGTGCCTGAGAAAGACCTGCCCGTGGTGCTGCCGCAAGACTGCATCCCTGATGGCTCAGGCAACCCGCTGCACAAGCACGAGGGCTTTCACGCCGGTGTTACCTGCCCGATCTGCGGCCAACCAGCCCGGCGTGAGACCGACACCATGGACACCTTTGTCGATAGCTCGTGGTACTTCATGCGCTACTGTGACCCGACCAACTCAGAGAAGATGGTGTCCGAGGGTGCCGATTACTGGATGCCGATGGACCAATACATCGGCGGCATTGAACACGCCATCCTGCACCTGCTGTACGCGCGTTTTTGGACCAAGGTGATGCGCGATCTGGGGTTGGTCAAGGTCGATGAGCCGTTTACCAAGCTGCTCACCCAGGGCATGGTGCTCAACCACATCTACAGCCGACGCACCCCCCAGGGCGGTAAAGACTACTTCTGGCCGAGCGACGTCGAACACGTGCAGGATGACGCAGGCAAGGTCACTGGCGCACGCCTGGTCAGAGCGGTGGGCGACTTGCCCGCGGGCACGCTGATCGACTACGAAGGCGTGGGCACCATGTCCAAGTCAAAAAACAACGGCGTCGATCCGCAAGACCTGATCGAAAAGTACGGCGCCGACACCGCGCGCCTTTATACGATGTTCACCGCCCCACCCGAAGCCACGCTGGAGTGGAACGACGCCGCAGTGGAAGGCAGCTACCGCTTTTTGCGCCGCGTCTGGAACTTTGGCGGTCGCTTGACTGCTCTTGATTTTGAAGCAATCAGCGCAGCATCCATAAGCGCTAGAGGCCTAAACGACATCAAGTTTGGCAAAGCGGCGCAAGCGCTGCGGCGCGAGATTCACGGCGTTCTCAAGCAGGTGAACTACGACTACCAGCGCATGCAATACAACACCGTGGTGTCGGGCGCCATGAAGATGATCAACGCACTAGAAAGTGTGGCCCCCACGCTCGGCGCTGGCGCGTCCTCGCTGCCCCCCGAGGGGGCCTTCGCGGCTAGGGGCGGCCCGTCGCCACTCAATGTGGCCCCCACGCTCGGCGCCGACGTGCAAGTTGCGCTGATCGAGGGCTTTGGCATTTTGCTGCGCTGCCTGTACCCGGCCACACCGCACATCGCCCACACCTTGTGGTCGGAGCTGGGCTACGCGAAGCAACTGGGTGACCTGCTGGACGCGCCCTGGCCGCAGGTGGACCCAACTGCACTGGCGCAAGACGAAATTGAGCTGATGCTACAGATCAACGGCAAACTGCGCGGTTCGATTGTGGTGGCCAGCGGCGCCGACAAGGCCAGCATCGAGCAGGCCGCCATCGCCAGCGAGGTGTTCCAGAAACTGGCCAACGGTGCGGCGCCCAAAAAAGTGATCGTGGTGCCCGGTCGCCTGGTCAACCTGGTGGTGTAAGCACCATGACGCTGCCGCACCTTCTAACACGACGCCGCCTCGGCGTGGCGACGCTCGCCGCACTGACCCTGCCCACGCTACCGACTCTGCCAGGCTGTGGTTTTCAACTGCGCGCCAACCAAAGTTACGCCTTTTCACGCATTGCCATCACGCCCAGCCCGGGCAGCGCCATCGTGCAAGAGCTGCGGCGCTCGTTTGGCGACACGGTGCAGGTGTTACCTCCTGGTGCGCCTTTGGCGCAAGCACAGGTGGTGTTGAACGTGCCCCAGGAACAGCGCGACAAAGTGGTGGTTGGCAGCAATGCGTCTGGCCAGGTACGTGAATTTCAATTGCGCTTGAGTGTGCAGTTCAGCCTGACCACCCCCCAGGGCCAGGAACTATTGCCCAGCGACCGCCTGGCGCTGCAACGCGACTTCAGCTACAACGAAACGTTCGCACTGGCCAAAGAAACCGAAGAAGCGCTGCTGTTCCGCGATATGCAAACCGACATCGTCCAGCAGATTCTGCGTCGGCTGGCCACGGTGCGGCTGAACCCCTGATTGCACCCGCGCCAGCGGCTACCGACGTGGACCAAACCGATCAACAACTGCTGTCGCTACTGCGCCAAGACGCGCGGCTAACGGTGGCGGCGCTGGCGGGCCGGCTCAAGGTGTCGCGCGGCACCGTAACCAACCGCATCCGCAAGCTCGAAGACCAGGGCGTCATCGTTGGCTACACCGTGCGTCTGCGCCCGGATGTTCAGCACAACCGCATCAGTGCCTGGATGAGCATCGCCGTGGAGGGCAACCAGACCCGTACCGTGATTGCCAACCTGTTGGGCGAGCCTGGTGTAGCCACACTGCACGACACCAACGGCCGCTGGGACCTGCTGGCCGAGCTGCGCGCCGAAACCCTGCAAGAGCTGGGCAAGGTACTTGAGCGCATCCGTCTGCTCAAAGGCATCAGCAACACCGAAACCAGCATTCACCTGGAAAGCTACCGCTTGTCATAACGTGAAAGTACTGGGCGTTTATTCTTTGGCTGTCATACCGGGCAACGACCCGGTATCCATGAATTTGGACGCACTGGATTGCGGGTCGGGGCCCGCAATGACCACCCTCTTTCATGCTTCGGAGTGGCTTTGTTGCCATGGTTGTTAGGTTTCTGCCATCATGCAAATCCAACCAGCCCAGCTCAGCGCGCACCTGCAAAAAGGTCTGGCCAGCCTTTATATGCTGCACGGCGACGAACCGTTGCTGGTGCAAGAGGCGGCCGACGCCATCCGGGCCTGCGCGCGCGCGCACGGCTTTACCGAACGCAGCTCGCACACCGTCAGTGGCTCCTACTTTGACTGGGGCGCGGTGCTGGCCGCCAGCGCCAGCCTGAGCCTGTTCACCGACAAACAGATCGTCGAAATCCGCATCCCCAGCGGCAAACCTGGCAAGGACGGCGCCGCCGCGCTACAGCAACTGGCCGAGCAGTCCCGCGGGAACACTGCCACACTGACGCTGGTGCTGCTGCCGCGGCTCGACAAACAGACCCAGGCCAGCGCCTGGTTTGCCGCGTTGCAGGCGGGTGTGGCGATTGAACTGGCACCGGTGGGGCGTGACGCGCTGCCACGCTGGATCGCGCAACGCCTGGCCGCCCAGGGCCAGCGCGTGGCCGACGGCGAGGCCGGGCAGCGCGCGTTGCAGTTTTTTGCCGACCGGGTCGAGGGAAACTTGCTGGCCGCGCATCAGGAAATCCAAAAACTCGCGCTGCTGCACCCAGGCGCCGAGCTGTCGTTCGCGCAGATTGAGGCCGCCGTGCTGAACGTGGCGCGCTACGACGTTTTCAAATTGTCAGAGGCCGTGCTGTCGGGACAAACACTGCGCGTGCAGCGCATGCTAGACGGCCTGCAGGCCGAGGGCGAAGCCGAGGTGCTGGTGCATTACACGCTTAGCGAAGACATCCGTGCGCTCAAACGCGTGCGCCAGGCCATCGACCAAGGCAGCCCGCTGCCGATGGCGCTGCGCGAGCAACGTGTCTGGGGCACGCGTGAGCGCCTGTTTGGCCGCGTACTGCCACGGCTGGACGACGCCACACTGGCGCGCCTGCTGCACGCCGCGCAACAGGTGGACGGAATCGTCAAAGGGCTCAAGCGCCCCGACTGGCCGACCGACCCGTGGCAAGCGCTAGCGCGCCTAGCCATGCTGTTGTGCAAGCTGTGTGGCGCCACTGCCCAAGCAGGCGTCACGCGATGTCCCAATTGAAGTGACACCTGTTTGTCACGCCCGCAATTTCGTATTTACCCGATCATGGTGAAGGCGGGAGCTGAATGGGGGTCAGATCCCAATTCGGGCTCAAGTCTTCGAACCAGCCAATAACGCATCACCGATTTGGCAAAACCCCAAGTCCAGGGCTCTGACCCCCATGCTGCGGCTTGCACAGACAAACTCGTTCGCATACCCAGATGACCAGATCACAACGCCAGCGCCGCCAGCGCCGCCAGCGCTGCCGTTTCAGCCCGTAACACGCGTGGCCCCAGCGTCACCGGCGCAAACCCGGCCGCCAGTGCCGCGTCTTCTTCCTGCGGGCTCAAGCCCCCTTCAGGGCCTGACAAAAATGTGACCTCAGCGCTGCTTTGCAAACCAGACAAATGTTTGACACCGTCACGCAACGACAGCAGCCAACGGGTTTGCCGCCCGCTCCCAAGCTGCGCCAACCAACTTGTGAACGTTTGCACCGGATGAATCTGCGGCACCCGGTTACCGCCACACTGTTCACACGCAGCCACCGCAATGCTTTGCCAGTGCGCCACTTTCTTGTCAGCGCGCTCACCGCTCAAGCGCAACACGCTGCGCTCGGTCAGCAGCGGCTGCAGACTGGCAACACCCAGCTCGGCCGCCTTTTCTACCAGCCAGTCCATGCGCTCATTGGCAGGCATGCCCAGCGCCAGATGAATCTGGCGCGCCGGTTCGCGTGCCACTGCGGTAAACAGACCCACAAGTACCTGCACATTACTGCGCCCCATCTGTAGCACGGTCGCGTCAAATTCGCCAGCGCTGGCTTGCGCCTGCGTGCGACCATTGAACAGCGTGATAGCCGCCCCCGGCTGAAGCCGCAACACCTGCACATGACGTGCCGCACCAGCCGGTAGGTCCAGCACGGCACCGGGTTGCAAGTCAACGGGACAATAGAAACGCGGCATGGTCAAGGGCGTAAAGTGTTACAGGTTTAATAGCTGATAGCGCTTGCTGCAAAAGGGCTAGGGCCACATTTCTCTCAATAAGGCGAAAGGCCGCATATAGCGGCCTTTCCATTTGGTGCATCTTTCAGCTTGTTAGCGTCCAGAGCGCATATCCCAATCGAATAATGGCTAAACTTTAGCACACCACACTAGAAGTCGGTTTTCAAACAACATCAGGGAGGCACACATGGGGGCATTACGCTACAGACTCGCGCTTGATTTGGGGTCAACATCCTTGGGCTGGGCCATGGTCCGGCTAAATTCAGATAACGATCCTTGCGCAGTCATCAAAGCCGGTGTGCGCATCTTCTCGGACGGACGTAACCCCAAGGACGGTTCATCACTGGCGGTCACTCGGCGTGAGGCACGGTCCATGCGTCGCAGACGCGACCGCTTGCTCAAGCGCAAAGCGCGCATGATCAAGACACTGGTTGATCATGGATTTTTTCCAGCCAGCGATGCCGAACGCAAAGCACTGGTCAATCTCGACCCCTACGCCTTGCGCGCCAAAGGACTTGATGCGGCACTGACACCAGCAGAATTTGCCCGCGCGCTTTTCCACATTAACCAGCGGCGTGGCTTCAAGAGCAACCGCAAAACCGACAAAAAAGACAACGACAGTGGTGTACTCAAACAAGCCATCGGCAAGTTGCGCGGAGCCATCAAAGAGGAAAACTGCCGTACCGTCGGTGAGTGGTTGCACAAACGGGATGTGGCAGGCAAGACGGTGCGCGCGCGCTATCGCCAAACCAAAGTCACCAAAGACGACGGTAAAACCAAAATCGACAAGAGCTATGACCTGTATATTGACCGGGTCATGATTGAAGATGAGTTTGATGCACTGTGGGCGAAACAGTCGTCACTTAACCCAGTGCTGTTCACCGACCGAGCGCATGATGAACTGCGCTATTGCCTGCTGTTTCAGCGCCCGCTCAAACCCGTCAAACCAGGCCGCTGCACCTTGATGCCTGAGGAGGAACGAGCCCCGATGGCCATGCCCAGCATGCAGCGCTTTCGCATCTACCAGGAGGTGAATAACCTGCGCATGCTACGTGAGGGGCTGAAAGAAGAATCGCTCACGCTCAAACAACGCGACGCTCTGGTGACGTCACTGGAGGCGAACAGCAAACGCACCTTCACACAAATAAAGTCTCTGCTGAGTTTGGGCGGGGCCGTGCAATTTAATTTTGAAGACCCCAAGCGTCAGGAACTCAAAGGCAACACGACCAGTTCCATCTTGTCTAAAGACACCCTTTTTGGCAAAGCGTGGCTGACGTTTGACGAATCTAAGCAAGATACCATCGTGTTGCAACTCGTCAAGGAAGAAAACGAAGCCAAACTGGTGCGCTGGCTACAAGACGAAACTGGCGTGGATGAGGCTCATGCCGAGGCCATCGCCAATGCCGGTCTGCCCGAAGGCTACGGCAGCCTGTGCAGCCAAGCGCTGGCCCGCATCCTGCCAGAATTGCGTCGTGATGTCGTGACTTACGACAAGGCAGTTTTGGCAGCCGGTTTTGATCACCACAGCAACATCAGCCCCGCTGCCACAGGCGAGATTCTTCCCGAACTGCCCTACTACGGCATCCCACTGCAACGCCACGTTGGTTTTGGCTCTGGTAAACCGGAAGACACTGACGAAAAGCGCTACGGCAAGATTGCCAACCCCACGGTACACATCGGGCTGAACCAGGTGCGACTGGTAGTCAATGCGTTGATCAAACGCTACGGCCACCCGAGCGAAGTGATTGTGGAATTGGCGCGTGACCTCAAACAAAGCAAGGAACAACGTGACGAAGACAAAAAACGCCAGGCAGAAAACCAGCACCGCAATGCCCGGCTGCGCGCAGACATTGCAACCGTGTTGAACATCAGCCCCGAGCGGGTGCGCGGTGCAGACATTCAGAAAATGATTTTGTGGGAAGAGTTGAGTGACAACGTGGCTGACCGCCGCTGCCCCTACTCTGGCGTGCAAATCAGCGCGGCGATGTTGCTCAGTGACCAGATAGAGATTGAACACATCCTTCCTTTCTCTGAAACGCTGGACGACAGCCTGAACAACAAGACTGTTTCCATGCGCCAAGCCAACCGCATCAAGGGCAACCGCACGCCGTGGCAAGCGCGCGACGACTTTGCAGCGCAGGGATGGCACTACGAAAACATCATCGAACGCGCCAAGCTGATTCCCAACAAAGCCAAACGTGACCGTTTTGCTGAGGATGGCCTGCAACGCTGGCTGAAAGAAGACAAGTCATTTCTGGCCCGAGCGCTCAACGACACTCGCCACCTAAGCAAGGTGGCCCGCGAATACCTCAGTCTGGTTTGTCCTCAAAACACCCGTGTCATTCCTGGGCGCATGACGGCGATGATGCGCGCCAAATTTGGACTGAATGACGTGTTGGGTCTCAACGGTGAAAAAAACCGCAACGACCACCGTCACCACGCGGTGGATGCGTGTGTCATTGCCGTGACCGACCAAGGCTTGCTGCAACGCTTCGCCAAAGCCAGCGCCAGCGCGCGTGAACAGCAACTTAACCGACTGGTGGACGATATGCCGCTGCCTTGGCCTAACTACCGGGAACATGTAGCACGGGCGGTTGGCAACATCTGGGTCAGTCACAAGCCTGACCACGGGTATGAGGGCGCGATGATGGAGGCAACAGCATATGGCCTCGCAAAAGATGGAAGCATCAAACAAAAGAAAAATGCGGATGGCAGCGAAAAAATGCGCGAAATCAAAAATGTGATTCGGATTAGTGAACCTAGTCAGCCGCTCCGTCACGGCGTGGACAGCGAAGGAAAACCCATTCCTTACATAGGCTACAAAGGCGGAAGCAACTACTGTATCGAAATCGTACGCAATGAAAAAGGAAAGTGGGAAGGCGAGGTAATTTCCACCTTTGAGGCTTACCAAATTGTTCGCAAGCATGGTGTCCAGCGCCTACGCCACCCCACTTTGAGTCAAGGCAACAAATCGCTAGTGATGCGTTTGATCCAAGACGATTTTGTACGTCTGACAGATGATGACGGAAAGCTACGAACTGTGCGACTTTGTACGTTGAACCAAGCAGGGGTGATGGCTTTTGCGGATGCCAACGAAGCTAATGTTGCGGATCGATCCGTTGACAAAAAGCGACCCGACGGAACGATTTGTAAAAAAGACCTCGCCTATATTTTTAAAAATGCAGGTCCGTTACGGACAATGAAAGCCCGTCGCGTCACCATATTCCCCATCGGCGAACTCCACGACCCCGGATTCAAGGAGTAAGCAGCATGATCGGACGCATCGTCGAAGTGGCCAACGACCATCGGCACTTGTCCCTGCATCGCGGTTTCATGGTGGTGCGAGACACCGATGGGGATCGCAACGAGTTGGGTCAAGTGCCACTGGATGACATTGCCGCTGTCATCGCCAACGCGCATGGCCTGAGCTACACCAACAACCTGCTGGTAGCGCTGTCAGAGCGCGGCGCACCTTTTGTGCTGTGCGCGGCCAATCACAACGCCGTCGGTATGCTGCTACCCATTGATGGTAATTTTGAGCAGGCCAAACGCATAGAAGCTCAGATTGCCGCCAGCCTGCCAACCCACAAACGTCTGTGGGCGGCGGTCGTTCGCGCCAAACTGGAACAACAAGCTGCTGCATTGGAGGCTGTTGGCGCACCCACCGCCCCACTGTCCGCGTTGGTTACCAAGGTGAAGAGCGGCGACCCCGAAAACATCGAAGCCCAGGGTGCACGACGTTATTGGAGCCTGTTGTTTGGCGATGCTTTCCGACGCGACCAGGACGGCGGCAGTGATCTCAATGCCTTGCTGAATTACGGCTACACCGTTTTGCGCGCCTGCACCGCGCGCGCGGTGATCGCAGCAGGTTTGCATCCCAGCATTGGCCTGCATCACAGCCATGACAACAATGCCATGCGCTTGGTGGACGACCTGATGGAACCGTTTCGCCCCGTGATTGACCTGAAGGTGTGGCATCTTCAGCGCCAGAGTGAAGTGCTGGTCACGCCCGAGTCCAAACGCGCATTGGTGCGCGCACTCTACGATGACATGCAGACCGATGCCGGAGCCACCCCAGTCATGGTGTGTACGCAAAAATTGGCAGTGTCCCTGGCACAGGTCTATCTGGGTGAACGAGACAAGTTGGATTTGCCACTGCCTGGCTTACCGATTGCATTGGCCAATGCACTGCAAGATAAATAATGGGCTGCGCTCATGCTGTCAGGATACAGACTGATGTGGGTGATTGTGATGTTTGACCTGCCGGTGGTAGAAAAAGCTGAGCGCAAAGCTGCCGCGGAATTTCGCAACACGTTACTGGACCTGGGTTTTGAGATGAGCCAGTTCAGCGTCTATATGCGTTTTTGCACCAGCCAAGCGCAGATTGAAACCTATTGCAAACGGGTGGAAGATGCCTTGCCAGAAGGCGGGAAAGTCAATATCCTACAGTTCACCGACAAGCAGTACGAACGCATCGTCAGCTTTCACGGCACCACCCGACAACCCGCCAATAAAACGCCAGATCAATTTGACCTGTTTTAGCCCATGCGCCCCGTTTTCGAAAGTCAAAAAACGAAAAACCCCTCAACGAATCAAGGGGTTATCGCAGCGCGAGTCTAGTCGATTGGGATATGCGCTCTGGCCGGAACGCACTTGGCCACCGACCGGCAAGTGTCGGCAGTCTAGTCGATTGGGATATGCGCTCTGGCCGGAACTAAGGTAGCTTCATTATCAGTCGTTTCATTAGTCTAGTCGATTGGGATATGCGCTCTGGCCGGAACCGCGCACGCGGCGTTCCATCTCTGGCGTGAGTCCAGTCGA
>JAQTSL010000393.1 GCA_028711355.1 Rhodoferax sp. | reverse complement strand
CTTTTCATGACGGTTCCTTAAGTCTTGTTGCCTGAGTCAGTTGGCTCAGGCCAGATGCAAGGTGACCAACAACAGGTCAATCGCCTTGATACCTATAAACGGCACGATCAAGCCACCCAAGCCGTAAATCGCCAGGTTGCGGCGCAACAGTGCAGCCGCGCCCACCGGACGGTACTTCACGCCTTTGAGCGCCAGCGGAATCAGAAACATGATGATCAGCGCATTGAAAATCACCGCCGACAAAATCGCCGAATTGGGGCTGCCCAGTTGCATCACGTTCAGCGCACCCAACTGCGGGTAGGTGGACACAAAAATCGCCGGAATGATGGCGAAGTATTTGGCGACGTCGTTGGCAATCGAGAAGGTGGTGAGCGAGCCGCGGGTCATCAGCAAGGCCTTGCCGGTCTCCACCACCTCCAGCAGCTTGGTCGGGTTGGAGTCCAGGTCAACCATGTTGCCGGCCTCTTTGGCGGCCTGGGTGCCGCTATTCATGGCCACCGCCACATCGGCCTGGGCCAGCGCGGGTGCATCGTTGGTGCCGTCGCCGGTCATCGCCACCAGGCGGCCTTCGGACTGGTATTGGCGGATCAGTTTGAGCTTGTCTTCGGGCGTGGCTTCGGCCAAAAAGTCGTCCACCCCGGCCTCGGCGGCAATGGCCGAGGCGGTCAGGCGGTTGTCGCCGGTGATCATCACGGTCTTGATGCCCATGCGGCGCAACTCGCCAAAACGTTCCTTGATGCCCGCCTTGACGATGTCCTTGAGTTCCACAATGCCCAACACCCGCTGGCCATCGGCCACCGCCAGCGACGTACTGCCACGGCGTGAAACATCATCGGAGGCGCGCACGACTTCAGCGGGTACGGTGCCACCCAGCGACTCCACGTGTTTGCGAATCGCCTCCACCGCGCCCTTGCGCAACCGACGCGTGCTGCCGTCTGCGCTTGTGACGTCCATGCCACTCATACGGGTCTGGGCGGTGAAAGCAACCTCTTGCGTCGTACCGCTCAAGGCCTCGGTAACACCCAAACGCTGCGCCAGGGCGACCACGCTGCGCCCCTCGGGCGTGTCGTCGGCCATCGAGGCCTGCATGGCACACAAGGCCAGTTGCGCCTCGCTCAGGCCGGGGGCGGGTAGAAATGCTGCGGCCTGGCGGTTGCCGTGGGTGATGGTGCCAGTTTTGTCCAGCAGCAGCACGTCCACGTCACCGGCGGCTTCCACCGCGCGGCCCGAGGTGGCGATCACATTGGCCTGCATCATGCGGCTCATGCCCGCCACTCCCACGGCTGACAGCAAGCCGCCAATGGTGGTGGGAATCAGGCACACCAGCAGGGCAATCAGCGCGGTGATGCTGACCACCGTGCCCGAGCCTGCGGCTTGCACGCTGAAGATGGAAAACGGCAGCAGCGTGACCGTAACCATCAGGAACACAATGGTCAAGGCCACCAGCAAAATTGTCAGCGCAATTTCATTGGGCGTTTTCTGGCGCTTGGCCCCTTCGACCATGCTGATCATGCGGTCCAGAAACGACTCACCCGGATTCACGGTGATGCGCACCACCAGCCAGTCCGACAGCACCCGTGTGCCCCCGGTGACCGAAGAAAAGTCGCCGCCGGACTCCCGCACCACCGGGGCCGATTCACCGGTGATGGCGCTCTCATCGACCGTGGCCACGCCTTGAATCACGTCGCCATCCAGGGGAATCATCTCGCTGGCATCGACCAGCACCACGTCGCCCTTACGCAGGTTTTCGGCTTGTTCCGGCAGCCAGGTGGAACCATACACCGGGTCTTTGAGCTTTTTGGCCCAGGTGCTTTGTTTGAGACCACGCAATGAAGCCGACTGGGCCTTGGCCCGGCCCTCGGCCAAACTTTCGGCAAAGTTGGCAAACAGCACGGTGAACCACAGCCAGGCCGCGATGGTCAGGATAAAGCCGGTGTCTTGCTGGGCCTGCAAGCCCAGCAACGTGGTGACGATGCTGCCGAGGTAAACCACAAACATCACTGGGTTGCGCCATTGCACAGCCGGGCTCAGTTTGACAAAAGAGGCCCGTACCGCAGGTTTCAGCAAGACCGGGTCCAGCAGGGTCAGCGTAGTTTTTTTCTTCATGATGAATACTCGTTTTTGTGAGGTTCAAGCCGCAGGCCAGAGCATCAGATGCTCCACCACCGGCCCCAGCGCCAAGGCGGGCACATAGTTCAACAAACCCACCAGCAGCACCGTGCCGATCAGCAAAAACACAAACAGCGGGCCATGTGTGGGCATGGTGCCTGCTGTGACCGGCAAGCGTTTTTTGCTGGCCAGTGCACCGGCAATGGCCAACACCGGCACGATCACGCCAAAACGCCCCAACCAGACGGCCAGGCCCAGCAGCGTGTTGTAAAACGGCGTGTTGGCCGAGAGCCCGGCAAAGGCGCTGCCGTTGTTGTTGGCGGCGGAACTCAGGGCGTACAAAATTTCAGAGAAGCCGTGCGCACCGGGGTTGGCAATACCGGCCTGGCCCGCACCGGCCATGACGGCAATCGCCGTACCGGCCAGCACCAGGATTGGTGTCACCAAAATGGCGATGGAGGTGAGCTTCATCTCATGCACCTCGATCTTCTTGCCCAGGTATTCCGGCGTGCGACCAATCATCAGGCCGGCAATAAACACCGCCAAAATGGCAAAGATCAACATGCCGTACAGGCCACTGCCGACGCCGCCAAACACCACTTCGCCCAGTTGCATCATGACCATCGGTACCAAACCACCCAGCGGCGTGAAGGAATCGTGCATGGCGATCACGGCACCGCACGAGGCCGCAGTGGTGATCACCGCAAAAAGGGAGGTCGCATTGATGCCATATCGCACTTCCTTGCCTTCCATGTTGCCGCCTGACTGCAGCGCGCTGGAAGTCTGGTCCACGCCCAGGGCGCCGATCAGCGGATTGCCGGCCTGTTCGGCAGGCGTGATGACGATGACGGCA
>JAQTSL010000392.1 GCA_028711355.1 Rhodoferax sp. | reverse complement strand
AGGTCGGCGGTGTGGGTTTCACGCGCGGCGGCCTTGATCAGCGCATCAAACAGGTCGATCTCATAGTTGCTGTGCACATGCTGCAAGATGGCAGCCAGCCGCTCCAGCCCCATGCCGGTATCGACGCAAGGTGCGGGCAGCGGAGTCACGGCACCGGCCTCGTCCATGTTGAACTGCATGAACACGTGGTTCCAGATTTCAATGAAGCGGTCGCCGTCTTCATCCGGGCTGCCCGGCGGGCCACCGGGGATGTGGTCGCCGTGGTCGTAAAAGATTTCTGAGCAAGGGCCGCACGGGCCGGTGTCGGCCATCATCCAGAAGTTGTCGCTCTTGTAGCGGCCGCCCTTGTTGTCGCCGATGCGGATCACGCGATCCGGTGGCAGGCCGATGGTTTTAGTCCAGATGTCGTACGCTTCGTCGTCTTCGGCATAGACCGTGGCCAGCAGGCGCTCTGGCGGCAGTTTGAAGACTTGCGTCAGCAGTTCCCAGCCCCACTCAATCGACTCGCGCTTGAAGTAATCACCAAAACTCCAGTTGCCCAGCATCTCAAAAAACGTGTGGTGGCGCGCGGTGTAACCGACATTTTCCAGGTCGTTGTGCTTGCCGCCGGCGCGCAGACAGGTCTGGACAGAGGCGGCGCGCACATAACTGCGCTTGTCGGTGCCCAGAAACACGTCTTTGAACTGCACCATGCCGCTGTTGGTGAACATCAGGGTGGGGTCGTTGCCCGGCACCAAGGGGCTCGATGCCACCACGGTGTGACCTTTGGAGGCAAAGAAGTCGAGGAAGGTCTTGCGGATATCGGCAACACGGATGGCGGGCGTGGTCATGGCAAATGGGGTTTTAGGCGTTAAGTGATGTACCCGTGCAGAGGCGGCCTAAAACGGCGCCGCCGGACTGCATGAAATCGGCTCTTATTATCGCCGCGCCGCCACAGCACCTGAAGCACAGTTGCACGGTGCAACACCACCCTGCTGCCCGCCGTGTGCCCGTTTATCATGCGCGGCGCACACAACCACAACAACCACCCATGCACCGTTCAAGCCTTCCACCGCACTTTGGTCAACGCCGTTTTCTGTCGTGGAACGACCAGCAGCGCGCCCGCCACGGTGGGCGCGTGCAAAAGGTGTCGGTCGATGCCGGCTTTACTTGCCCGAACCGCGACGGCAGCAAGGGCATCGGCGGTTGCACCTTTTGCAACAACGACGGCTTTACCCCGTCTTACCTGCGCGATCAGACCGACATCACGCGCCAGATCGATACCGGGCTGGATTTTTTTACCCGGCGCTACCCCAACACCCGGCACTTTGTCGCCTACTTTCAGGCCTACAGCAACACCTACGCCAGTGTCGATCAGTTGCGCACGGTCTATCAGGCGGCGCTGGCGCACCCCAAAATCGACGGCCTGGTGATCGGCACCCGGCCCGACTGTGTGCCAGACGCGGTGCTGGACTATTTGGCCGAACTGTCCCACAGCAAGATTGTTGAGCTGGAACTTGGCCTTGAATCGTGCGACGACGCCACGCTGGCGCGCGTCAACCGCGGGCACAACTTTGCTGAGGCACAAGACGCGATCCGGCGCGCCGCCGCACGCGGCCTGCAGGTCGCAGCGCACCTCATGTTTGACCTGCCCGGCGAAAGCCGCGACAGTATGCTGGCCGGTGCCGACAAGCTGTCGGCGTTGCCGCTGACGTCACTCAAGTTGCACCAGTTGCAGGTCATCAAACACACCGTGCTGGCCAACCAGTGGCGGCGTGACCCGGCCAGCGTGCCGATCATGGGAGCGACCGATTACTTTGAACGGGTGGTGGATTTCCTGGAACGACTCTCCCCCACAATCGCCATCCAGCGCATTGGCAGCGAAGTGCCACCGGCGCTCAAGCTTGCCCCCGACTGGAACCTGCGCCTGCACCAACTGCTGCCGCAGGTCGAGGCCTTGCTGCTGGCGCGCGACACCTGGCAGGGGCGTCTGTATCAGGGTCAATAAGTGGCACCCGATTCACCGCGGAGTGCAAGTCCAGGGCGCTGAACAAGCAGCATCTCTCGGTCCAGTGTGTTGCGGCCATTGCGGGCGCCGCCTTCGGTGCCGTGTGTGCGCGATCGTGGCGGTGTCACGTTGAACCCGCACGGCGGCAGTCTTTGGCGGCCTCCTCATGCTGGAGTACCAGAAATCGTCGGCCGCCAAAGCCAGCCACCGCGCTGGCTGGTGTTGCAAAAGGTGCTTGACCCAAACACCGCCAGCCGGATGGGTCCCACAGGTGAGCGCCGATTTCTGGTGCCCCAATGGGGCGCTCGCCCTGGCGTGCGTAGAGGTCTTCTGTCAGCACACGTCACCGGGTGCAGCTCTCCAGAAACGTATACAGCGCCGGCTCATCGCAAAAGATCACGTTGAAGCGCAGCCACGGACTGGGCCGCAGGTCGGCGCTGAACAAATGACCCGGGCCCAGCAGGATATCCTGCTCGGCAGCTTTGTAGGCCAGCTCCGCCGAATCGGCGATCGACGGGTGACGTGCCCACAAAAAAATGCCCGCCTTGGGCTCGCAAAAAATTTCGAAACCGAGTTTGATCAGTTTTGATGCCGTTGCCACATGCGCTTTGGCCAGTCGTTCACGCAGACCCTTCACATGCTTGCGCCAGCGGCCATCCATCAGCGCACCATGGGCGACGCGCTCGCTGAATTCGCTCGACGTCAAGCCGGAAATCATCTTCAACTGTGCCAGGTCTTCCAGCAAATCAGGGTTGGCGGCCAGATAGCCGACGCGGATATTGGGCGAGATGGTCTTGGAGAAACTGCTGATGTAAATCACGCGGTTGAGCTGGTCCAGGCTGGCCAACGACGGGCGCGGCTCGGGGTCCAGGTCAGCATAGATGTCGTTTTAGACAACCAGAAAGTCGTGCTTGTCGGCCAATTGCATCAAACGGTGCAAATGCGCCAGTTGCGCCACCGACCCGCTTGGGCTTTG